>DASZQC010000474.1:0-15162 GCA_035549815.1 Dongiaceae bacterium | reverse complement strand
CCCGGACGCAGCAGCCCCGAGCATCTGCACCTGATCAAGCCGGAATAAAGCGCTAAGCCTCGACCAGGTCGAGGATCTCGCCGCGCGGGTCGAGGCAGGCGGCCAGCGCCTTGCCGCCGAAGCCGCAGCCGCCATCCAGCGTGATGGTGAAGGGGCTCATGCCCGGGCCGCCGTGATGGCGGTCGAAGCCGCGCACCACTTTCAGGAACTCGCCGTACGGATGATTGAGCTCGTTGAAGCCTGGGCTGCCCCACCACAGGGAGTCGCCTTGGGCATCCAGAGGGCGGTCGGGATCGATACCGGCATGGACGAACAGCAGGCCGTAATCGTCGGTATAGGCGGCGCGGCGCAGCTCCGACATCAATTGCGAATGTCCCGGCCGGCTGTGCATGGCGTTGCGCAACCCGTTGGTCCAGCGGGTGATGGCGAGCGCGCCCTCGCGGCAGCGGATGATGCCTTCCGCCGGATCGCCGCCATAGGCGGAGATGGTGGTACCGACGCCCTGCTGCAGCATCCAGGGCAGCACTTCCTTGGGGTTGGGCGCGAACTGCAATTGCAGCAGCTTGTTCCACATCTCCTCCTGCTGGCCGCGCAGATAGGCGATGTCGGTCGGGAACATCAAAGGCCGCGCCAGGATGTTGCGGCGGAAGCTGATCAGCTCGTCCATCACGCCGGCGACATCCTGGCCGCGACCGAGGAAGCCGCCCAGATAGACTAGGCGGTCACCGTCGCGGAACTGCTCGTCGACATAGGCGTGCAGCGCGCGCAGCCGCGCCATGTCGCCATGCACGGGCGAGACCGCCCAGATGCGGCGGGCGGCGCGCAGAATGGCGAAGATCTCCTGTTCAGGCATGAGGTGGAATCCAACCCAGCGCACGCCTCGCGAGTCGAGGCCGCGCGACTGTAGCAAGCGGCCACAGCACGCCAAAGCGTTTCGGCGTCACGAAATGGATTGCCTTGAAACGGATGGTCCGGGGAGGAAACCCGAAATCCCCCGACGGATGGCGGGGAGCCATCCGTCTCGGCGGTCGAGATCCGAAGATCCCGCCGCTAGGGGGCCTCTCGAGGAGAGAGCCTGTGCGAAAGCGCCGCGGCTTTAGGCCGCGACCGCCTTCAGAACTTGATGCAGGCGCTGATGCGCCGACTGCTCGTCGATGCCGTCGATCGCAGCCAGCTCGCGCACCAGACGATCGAGGGCCGCCTGATAGATCTGGCGCTCGCTATAGGACTGATCCGGCTGGTCGGCGTTGCGGTGCAGGTCGCGCACCACTTCGGCGATCGAAACCGGGTCGCCCGAATTGATCTTGGCTTCGTATTCCTGGGCGCGGCGCGACCACATGGCGCGCTTCACCCGCGACCGGCCCTTCAGGGTCTGCAGGGCCGCATCCATCACCTTGCGCGAGCTGAGCTTGCGCAGGCCGGAATTTTTGGCCTTCGCCACCGGCACCCGCAGGGTCATCCGGTCCTTCTCGAAATGGATGATGATGAGCTGCAGGGAATGACCGGACACTTCCTGGGTCTCGACGCCCAGGATCTTGCCCACGCCATGGGTCGGGTAGACCACGAAGTCACCCTTCCGGAAGCCGGAATCCTTTTCAGCCACGGCCTTCGCCGCGGGCTTAACCGCCGGCTTGGCCACGGCCACCGGCTTCGCCGCCGGCGCGGCCGGCTTTGCCGCCGTCGCCACAGGCTTCACCGCACCCGGCTTTGCTGGCGCGGCCTTCGCCGCCGACTTGGCGCCCGCCGCGGGCTTGGCCAATGTATTCGCCTTAACAACCACGTTCCGACCTCCAAAAAGGCCGCTATGCCGACAACCCAAAGCCCTCACCCGGTACTAACCCACCAGGTTGCCCTCCAGGTACGCCCTTTTGGCATCCGGTTAACGATCCCCGGACGCGCATAGCAGCCAACCTCCGTTCCCGGACCCTTGTGGATCCAGATTGGCTACACACACTATTTGTAGGCTTGGGCGACCTAACTAACGCTTGGAATACCCGAAGGAATGCCTCTGCGCGCCGCCAACCAGACCTTAATGAAATATATAGCAGAAACGGCCGTTTGGTTCAAGGAAGGCCAGCTATGCGCGGGGCGCAGTTAACCCCGCCTCCGACCCCGGCCGGAGGTCTGGCTGGCCCGCGGGAAGCTGCACAACCCTTTGGGAAAGTTAAGACTTTCCAGGGTTCGGGCTGAAATGCTTCTCGAACTTGTCCGGCACGCCCTTCCACTGGTCGGCGTCAGCCGGCGCTTCACCCTTTCGGGTAATATTTGGCCATTCGGCGGCATACTGCCGGTTGATTTCCAGCCATTTATCCATCCCGCCTTCGCTGTCGGGCAGAATGGCATCGGCCGGGCATTCGGGCTCGCACACCCCGCAATCAATGCACTCGTCGGGGTGGATGACCAGCATGTTCTCGCCGACATAGAAGCAATCGACCGGGCAGACTTCCACGCAATCCATGTACTTGCACTTGATGCAAGCCTCGGTCACGACATACGCCATCGATCCAGCTCCACTCAGCAATACACGCGCGGCGGTGTGAAATTTCCGCCGCTGTTCTACGTCGGCGCGCTGTTAGCACGGCACGTGGACCCATGCAACTGCGCCGCCGGCATGGTTGCTAGACCGATAACGGCGGGCGCTAGCCGCGCGGCGACTTCAACGCGGCGGTCTGGCGGCGGTCGCGCTTGGTCGGACGGCCGGCGCCGGCATCGCGCGCCTCGAAATCCGTCGCCGGCGACGACGGCGGGCGCGGCGCCGGCGGATCGAGATCCTCGTAGAGCAGCCGCGCCTCCGGTGCCGGCCCGCGCCGCTCGCCGAGCGCCGCGATCTTGATCACGCGGACATGCGGGCCCAGCGCGAAGGTCAGCACGTCGCCGATCTTGACCGCGTAATGCGCCTTCTGGGTCGGCGCGCCGTTGATGCGCATGTTGCCGTCGCTCACCAGCCGGGTTGCCAGCGAGCGCGACTTCACGAAGCGGGCGAACCACAGCCACTTGTCCAGGCGCAGATCGCCCTGCTTATCAAGAGAGGGCTTGCCGGCGTCGCTCATCGCGGCGTATCGCGCAAGCGCGCGAGGACGGAGAAAGGCGAATCCGGATCGACCGGCGCCGGCGGTGGCGCCGGTTGCGCGCGCCGACGCTTGTAGCTTTCTTCCGAACGCTTGCCGGCGGCGATGAAGTCGAGCTCGCTCAGCAGCGGCCGCACCAGTTCCTGCGGCACCTCCAGCGCGGCGGCCAGCGCCGCATCCCACTTCAAGGCGCCGCTCGCCGCCAGGCGATGCACCCGCTCCGCCAGCCGCTCCAGGCGGTCGAAGCTGATCGCATGGTGATTGACCGCGCGATAGCCGGTCGCCAGCAGCACCTCGTCCGGCAGGCTCTCGGGCAATGTCACGATATCGCCGGACAGATCGGGCAAGGTCTTCTCGTTCTGCGCATGGATGGCCTGCAGCCGTACCAGCAGGCGCCGCGTGGCGCGGCCGCTCAAGGCGGGCAGCCACACCGTCTCGCGCCCCAGGCGCAGGCCCAGCGCACGCAGGCGCCGGCGGTCCTCCTTGCCCAGTTGCGCGATCTGCTGTGCCAGCCGACGCCGCGGCAGCGCGCCCAGCGCTTCGGCGATCTGATAGGCCAGGCCGCGCGCCGGCGCCGACAGTTCCGCCTGCATCAGCTCGAACAAGGGTTTCAGCCGGCGGCGCAAGCTGGCCTCGAGCCAGCTCTTCAGCCGCGCCTGCACCATGCGGCGGAAGCCGCCATCCAGCAAATCGTCGACCCGCAGCTCGATGCGCGGATGCAGCGGCCCGTCGCCGGAGCGGAGCTGCGCGACGATCGCGCCGCGCCACAGGATCTCGCCGGACTCGCTCAAGCGGAACCGGCCATCCGCATCCTCGGTCAGTTGCGCCGCGCGATCCGCCAGGGCCGGCGCCAGCACGCGCCGCGCCGCGGCCAGCAGCGGCCGTGCTTCTTCCACATCCGTTCCGCCTTGCGGCGTGAAATGGAATCCGATCAGGTCGCCGACCACGTGGCCTTCGACAATCACTTCGTTGGCGGCATTCACCACCGCCATCATCTCGCTGCCGGATTTCAGCCGGCGATGAAGTGCTGCGCGGCGGCGGTCGACGAAACGCTGGGTCAGGGCCTGGTGCAGCGCGTCCGACAGGCGATCCTCGATCGCCTGGGTGCGCGCCTGCCATTGCGCCGGGTCGGTCACCCAATCGCCGCGATGCACGATGAAGGACCAGGTGCGCACATGGGAGATGCGCTGGGTCAATTGGTCGATGTCGCCGTCGACGCGGTCGAGGCGCGCGATCTGGTCGGCGACCCAATCGGCCGGCAGCGCGCCGTCGATCAGGTAATGATAGAGCTGCGCCAAGAGGCGCACATGCGCGTCGGTCATCAGCTTGCGGAAATCCGGCACCTGGCAGATGTCCCACAGCAGCGCGACGCGCTCGCGTCCCTGCGCCAGCGCGGCGATCTCCGGATCGCGGGCCATGGCGTGCAGCGATTGGTGATCCTCGGCCTCCTGCTGGCGGATCAGGCCGGGATGCGGCGGCCGCGTCTCCAGGCTGCGCATCAGATGATCGACGGAACGGAAATCAAGATCGGCGCGCCGCCACATCAGATGGGTCAGCGGCTCGACGCGATGATTCTCCACCGCATCGACGATCTCCGGATCCATCGGCCCCACTTCCGCCGTGGTGCCGAAGGTGCCGTCGCTCATGTGGCGCCCTGCGCGGCCGGCGATCTGGCTGATCTCCGCCTTGGTCAGCGGCCGCGCCACGCGGCCATCGAACTTGCGCAAGGCGGCGAAGCACACATGGTTCACATCCATGTTGAGGCCCATGCCGATGGCATCGGTCGCCACCAGGTAATCGACCTCGCCCGCCTGGTACATCTCGACCTGGGCGTTGCGCGTGCGTGGGGATAGTGCGCCCATGACGATGGCCGTGCCGCCACGCTGGCGCCGGATCAGGTCGGCGATGGCGTACACTTCCGCCGCGGAGAAGGCGACGATGGCGCTGCGCGGCGGCAGGCGCGTGATCTTCTTCGGCCCGACATAGGTGAGGGTGGAAAAGCGCGGCCGCTGGATGAACTCGGCCTTCGGCACCAGGGCGCGGATCCATTTGCTGATGGATTCCGAGCCCATGACCATTGTTTCTTCCAGCCCGCGGGCGCGCAGCAAACGGTCGGTGAAGATGTGGCCGCGCTCCGCATCGGCGGCGAGCTGGATCTCGTCCACCGCGAGGAAGGCGACGGGCCGGTCGACCGGCATGGATTCGACGGTGCAGACGAAATAGCGCGCGCCGGGCGGAATGATCTTCTCTTCGCCGGTCACCAGGGCGACCTGGCCGACGCCCTTCACCTTGACCAGGCGGTCGTAATTCTCGCGCGCCAGCAGGCGCAGCGGGAAGCCGATCATGCCCGAACGATGGCCGATCAGCCGCTCCAAGGCCAAATGGGTCTTGCCGGTGTTGGTGGGGCCGAGAACCGCGGTCAGCCGCGCTTCGGAATCGCTCATGGTTCCTAGATAGTCGGCGCGCGCGCCGGCGATTTCAAGGGCGGGAAGGTGACGGTCCGGCAGGCCCTGGGGGCCCCTAATTCACAGGCGGCGAAAGCGGAAAAAGGCCGGCCGGCGGCCCTCGCGCAGAGCCTTGGCCTCGTAACGGGTTTGCGGCCAGTCGGCCGGGCGCTGCTGCCAGTCGTGCGGGCCTCTCGCCAGCCATTGGAAGCGCGGATGCGCGGTCAGGTGGGCCAGCGCCCAGGTGATGTAGCCCGGATCGTCGCTGCCCACCCGGAATTCCGCGCCCGGCTTCATCAGCCGCGCGAGCTGGTCCAGCCGTTCGGTCTGGATGAAGCGCCGCTCCGCATGGCGGCGTTTCGGCCAGGGATCGGGAAACAGCAGGAACACACGGTCCAGCGATTGCTCGGGCAAGACGTCGAGCAGATCGCGTGCGTCTTCAGGATGGATGCGCACGTTGGTAAGGCCGTGCGTCTCGACTTGCGCCAGCAAGGTCGCGATCCCGTTCAGGAACACTTCGCAGCCGATGATGCCGGCCTGGGGATTGGCGCGCGCCTGCTCGGCCAGGTGCTCGCCGCCACCGAACCCGATCTCGAGCCAGATCTCCCGCGGCGTCTGCGGGAACAGCGCGCGCGGATCGAGCCTGCCCGCTGCCGGCAGATCGATCGCCAGGCGCGGCAACAACGTGTCGATCAGCGATTGCTGGCCCTTGCGCAGCGGCCGGCCCTTGCGCCGGCCGTAAAAGCGCCGCTGTTCCGGGATCGTCGTATCACGATCCGGCGTCATGATCCTGTTCGGAGGAAGCGCCTAGTTGAAGACGGACTGCAGCCCGGCGACCAGGTCCAGCTTTTCCCACGAGAAGCCGCCATCGGCCTCCGGCTCGCGACCGAAATGACCATAGGCCGAGGTCCGCGCATAGATCGGCCGGTTCAGCTTCAGATGCTTGCGGATGCCGCGGGGCGACAGGTCCATCATGTCGGTCAGGGTCTCGATCAGCTTGTCTTCATCGACCTTGCCGGTGCCGTAGGTGTTCACATAGACCGACAGCGGCTTGGAGACGCCGATCGCGTAGGAGAGCTGGATGGTGCATTTGTCGGCGAGCTTGGCGCCGACCACGTTCTTCGCCAGATAACGCGCGGCATAGGCCGCCGAGCGGTCGACCTTCGTCGGATCCTTGCCGGAGAAGGCGCCGCCGCCATGCGGCGCCGCGCCGCCATAGGTGTCGACGATGATCTTGCGGCCGGTCACGCCGGCATCGCCGTCCGGACCGCCGATGACGAAACGGCCGGTCGGGTTCACATAGAATTCCGCCTCCGGGCACATCCAGCCGGCGGGGAGGACCTGCTTCACATAAGGGCGCACGATCTCGCGCACCGCGTTCTGGTCGAGCTCCTCGGCATGCTGGGTGGAGACGACGACGGAGGTCGCCTTCACCGGCCTGCCGTTCTCATAGAGCAGCGTGACCTGGCTCTTCGCGTCGGGGCCGAGGCCCTTCTCCTTGCCGGAGCGGCGCGCTTCCGAGAGCAGCTTCAGGATGCGATGCGCGTAATAGCTCGGCGCCGGCATCAGATGCTCGGTCTCGTTCACCGCGTGGCCGAACATGATGCCCTGGTCGCCGGCGCCCTCGTCCTTGTTGCCGGCGGCATCGACGCCCTGGGCGATGTCGGCTGATTGGGCGTGAACGTAGCAATCGATCTCGGCGGTCTTCCAGCTGAAGCCGGCCTGGTCATAGCCGATGTCCTTGATCGCATCGCGGGCGCACTGCTTCATCACCTCGTGGGTGACGCTCTTCGGTCCGCGCACCTCGCCAGCCAGCACCACGCGATTGGTGGTGCAGAGCGTCTCCACCGCGACGCGCGATTCCGGATCCGCCGCCAGGAATGCATCGACAATCGAATCGGAGATGCGATCGCTGACCTTATCGGGATGGCCCTCGGAGACGCTTTCGCTGGTGAAGAGATAAGACTTCTTGGACAAGGTTGGCCTCAATAGATCGGACAGGATTTCACACAAAGACACGCCGAACCGCCGCTTGCCGCAACACTGTTTCGCGGGGACTCGGGCGGATATCGTCGAAAAGCTTTACCAGGGCCGCTGTTAGGGGCCGCTCTCAGGCGAAGGCCGGCGCGTCGGGTCGCGCGGGATATTGGTGGAGCAGGCAGCAGCGGTCAAGCGCCGGTTTAGCCCAAAATCCCATCGATAGACTGTGAATTCCGGGTTGGATGGCCGGGCCCCACCGCCCGACCTGTACCCGACCTCGACCTTGGAGCTAGTCTTCGTCCTTGAAGGACTTGGCGATCGACTTGGTCAATTCGAAGATGCGCTTGCGCACCGCGGGGTCGCCGATCTTGTAGTAGGCGCGCACCAGCTCGAGGGTCTCGCGCTTGGCCATCGGATCGGGCTCATAGTCCGGCGCCGGCGGATGCGCCAGGCCCATCAATTTCGACGGCGTCTTTTCCTGCACGCCCGGCGCCATGTCTTCGAAGAAATACGAGACCGCGACGTCAAGCACTTTGGCGAGATCGAACAGACGACTCGAGCCGACTCGATTGGCGCCGCGTTCGTACTTCTGCACCTGCTGGAAGGTAAGGCCGATCGCCTCGGCGAGCCGCTCCTGGCTCATGCCCAATAACGTACGACGCAGACGAATGCGGCTGCCTACATGCACGTCGATCGGATTCGGGAAACCCTTGCTGGCCATGCGGCCGGACGATTTGCGAGGTCGCGCCATTTCTATCAACTCACCTAAAGGACTGTAGGATTGCTATAATCCTGTTTTTTGCGAATGAGTAAACCCTGGACGCAAGGATAGGTGATCTGAATCATAGACAAGCGGTCTGAATCTGAGGGGACGTAGGAGTAAATGCGTCGAGCGGCATTCAGTTCCGTAGTATTCGCGCGGCGAAGACTGCCGTGATCAACAGCAATGCCGCCAAACTGATCGGTAGCGCAACGCCGAAGCGCGCAAAGAGAGTCAAATGCAACGCTTGCGGTAGAGCTATATCCAGCACGCCTTCCTGTCCCAGCGGCAGCGACGCGACGACTCGCCCATAAGGATCGATCATCGCGGTGATGCCCGTATTCGCGGCGCGCGCGAGGGGCAGACCTTCTTCGACAGCGCGGAACCGCGCGCTGGCGAGATGCTGATAAGGTCCCGGCGAATGGCCGAACCATCCATCATTGGTCACGTTGAGCAGCCACGCAGGTCGGTCGGCGGCGTCTAACACCGCACCAGGGAATATCACTTCATAACAAATGAGCGGCGAGAAGGGCGGCAGGCCCGGCACGCGCACGGTCACTGGTCCCGGCCCCGCCGAGAAATCTCCGGCGCCCGCCGTCAGTTTGCCGATGATGCCGCCGAGAATGTTGCGCAACGGCACATATTCGCCGAGCGGCACGAGATGGAACTTGTCGGCGCTGGCGACGATGTTGCCATTCGGCTCCAGCACCGCGAGCGAATTCCAGTAGCGTTCCGGATTTCCCTCCGGCGGATCGCCGCGCAGGTCGCCGGTGATGACATAGCCGCCCGGCGGTGCCGCCGCCGCGACGTATTGTCGCCAGTCCGGCAGCCGATCGAGAAAATAAGTGGCCGCGGTCTCCGGCCAGATCACAGCTTTCACACGCTCCAGTCCCGGCGTCGTGACGCTGAGGCGCAGATGCTGCGCCACGTGCTGCTCGCGATGCGCGCCGGTCAGCTTCTCGATCTGGCTGATATTGCCCTGGACCAGGCGCAGCATGATGCCGGTGTCGGCCGCCTCGGCCGAGCTCGCGCTTGAACCGAGGCGCCATGCACCGAAGCCGTACAGGCCGCTCAGCAGAACCAGGAACGCGACTCCGGTGCCGAGATTTGCGCGTGCGTTGCCGCGCCCGGCCAGTGCCAGCAATCCGCAGAGCAGCATGGTGACGATGCTCAGGCCCCAACTGCCCCAGAGCGACGCCGATTGCATCATCGGGTCGGACACATTCCAGACATACGCTGCGAGATTCCAGGGGAAGCCGGTCATCAGATGGCCGCGCAGCCACTCGGCGAGGGTCCAGGACACGGCAAGGATCAGAACACGCGCCAACGCCGGGCGCTGCCGCTGCCAGGCGAGCGCGACGGCGAAAGCGGGAAAGATCGCCAGATAGGCGGACAGGCCGGCAATCACCGGCGGCACCATCCAGCCGAACTGTACCCAATCGATCAGGAAGGAATTGGCGATCCAGAATGTGCCGCCCAGGAAATGGCCGAAGCCCCACCACCAGCCGATCGCGGCCGCATCCCGTCGGCGCGGCGCCGTCTCCGCCATCCAGATCAACCCGACCATGCCGATGGCGAAGCAGGGCAGGGCGTTGACCGGCGCGAAGGCCAGGGAGGCGATCGCGCCCAGGATCATCAGGTGGAGGCGGCGGATCCAGCGGCCGCGCTGCAGGAACCAAGCCTGGCAACGCCCAGCCAGGCCACCCGCGGCATCATGCGGCGCGCTTACGCGCATCATGGGAGCGCGCATCGCGGGAACGGACACAGGCACGCCCGCAAGCCCGGCTACTCGCGCGCCGGCGGCGTCACCGGCTTGGCGTTGCGCACGCGCAGCCGCTTGATGCGCCGCGGATCGGCATCGATCACCTCGAAGACGATGCCGGACGGATGCGCGACCAGCTCGCCGCGCGATGGCACGCGATCGGTCAGCGACATGACCAGGCCGCCCAGCGTGTCGATATCCTGCGCGCGTTCCTCCTCGGTCAGCACCGGGCCGACGCGGGATTCGAACTCTTCGATGGTGGTGCGCGCATTGGCCAGGAACGTGCCGTCGGGCCGCTGCACCAGGCTGGGGCCGCGCACCACGTCATGCTCGTCCTCGATGTCGCCGATCACCTCCTCGACCAGATCCTCGATGGTGACCAGGCCGTCGATGCCGCCGAACTCGTCCACCACCAGCGCGATATGGGCGCGCGACAGACGCATCTGCAGCAGCAGGTCCAATACGCGGATCGACGGCGCCACGAACATCGGCGCGCGCATGATCTTCTGCAGGTCGAAGCTCTGCGGCTCGAACACAAAGGGCAGCACGTCCTTGATGTGGACCACGCCGACGATGTCGTCGAGGTCGGCGCGATAGATCGGCAGGCGCGAATGGCCGTGCTCCTGCACCGCCTCGATCAGGCCCTTCATATCGATGCTCTCGGGCGCCGCGCGGATGTCGACGCGCGGCGTCATCACGTCATAGGCGGTCTTCTCGCCCAGCTTCAGGATGTTGAGCAGGATGGAGGATTCGCCCGCCGCCGGCTGGGTGGTGTCGGTGGTCTCCGTCTCCTCGATCAGCTCCTCGATCGCCTCGCGCAGCGCCGCCTCGTTGCTGCGGCGGCGCAGGAAGCGGAACAGGCTGCGCAATCCCTTTTTCTGTTTTTCTTCGGGCGCGGTGACGTCGCTCATGTCCGTGTCTCGTAGGGGTTGGCGATGCCCATGTCGGCAAGCGCTTCGATCTCCAGCGCCTCCATGATCTCGGCATCCGCATCGTCTTCGTGGTCATAGCCCATGAGGTGCAGCATGCCGTGCACCGCCATGTGGCTCAAATGATGGTCCAGCTTCTTCGCCTGTTCTTTCGCCTCGCGCGCGATAACGCCGGAGGCGAGCACGATATCGCCCAGCAGCCACGGCACGCCCGGCTTCGGCCTGGCGCCGTCCAAGGCGGCGAAGGACAGCACGTTGGTCGGCTTGTCCTTGCCGCGATAGTCGCGGTTCAGTTTCCGCATGCTCCGGTCGTCGGTCAGCATGAAGGAGACTTCATGCCCGACTTTGGAGCCGCGCCATCCGGCGGCACCTGCCGCGGCAAAGGCACGCCGCGCCGAGCGACGCAGCAATTTGGCGGCATCGGGCGAAAGTTTCGACCAGCCGGGATCGGCAGTGCTGACGGCGATCGAGAGCCTAGGTCGATCGGATGTGGCGGAGCCGGGCATGTCAGTCGGCGGCTTCGCCGTCGGTCGCGGCCTTGCCGCGCGCCCTCGGTGCCGCTTCCTTGGCAGCATCGTCTTTGGCCGGCCGGTTGCGCTTGCGGTCGCGCGAATCATAGGCCGAGACGATCTTTGCCACCAAGTGATGGCGCACCACGTCGCGCTCGGAGAAGCGCACCTTGCCGATCTCCTCGACACCGTCGATCGCTTCCAGCGCGTCCTTCAAACCGGATTTCTGTCCCGGCGGCAGATCGATCTGGGTCAGATCGCCGTTCACGGCCATGCGCGAATTCTCGCCCAGGCGGGTCAGGAACATCTTCATCTGCATGGGCGAGGTGTTCTGCGCCTCGTCCAGGATCACGAACGAGTTGGCCAGCGTGCGGCCGCGCATGAAGGCGAGCGGCGCGACTTCGATCTCGCCGGTCGACAGGCGCTTGATCACCTGGTCGCCGGGCATCATGTCGTGCAGCGCGTCATAGAGCGGGCGCAGATAGGGATCGACCTTTTCCTTGAGGTCGCCGGGCAGGAAGCCCAGCCGCTCGCCGGCTTCCACCGCCGGGCGCGACAGCACGATGCGGTCGACCGTGCCCTTGGCCAGCATGGCGACGGCGACGGCGACGGCCAGATACGTCTTGCCGGTACCGGCGGGCCCGATGCCGAACACCAACTCGCGGTCGTGCAGCATGCGGATATAGCGCGCCTGCGCCGCCGAGCGTGGCGTGATCAGGCGCTTCTGCGTCTTGATCGATGTGCCGTCGCCCATGTTGCCGCCGAACAGGTTCGGTTCCACGCCGTCATCCTGGTTGTCCAGGTCGCGCTGTCGGGTCAGGCGGATGGCGGCGTCGACCTCGTGCTTGCCGACTTCCATGCCGCGCTTCAGCCGCTGATAGAGCGAGGTCACGATCTGCTTCGCCGTGGCGACCGAGCCTTCGGTGCCGGAGATCACCAACTGGTTGCCGCGCGAGACCATGGACACGCCGAGCTCGCGCTCGATCCGCGCCAGATGCTGGTCATGCTCGCCGAACAAGAGAGGCAACAGCCGGTTGTCGTCGAATTGCAGATGGACCGGCGGGGCGACGTGACCAAGCGGATGATAGCTCAAGCAACGGCCTCTTGTTGGAAATGGGTGTCGGTTTTCGGGCGAAGGCTGGCGCGCGTCCCGGACAGGCTGAAATGACCGATGCCGTCGATGCGCAGATCGACCACCCGGCCGATCTCGCTCGCATCGGCCTGCGTATGCACCGCCTGCAGATAAGGCGAACGGCCGACCAGCTGACCGGCATGCTTGCCCGGCTTTTCCAGCAGCACCGGCACCACGCGGCCGATGGTGGCGCGGTTGAAGTCGATCTGCTGCCGGTTCAGGACGTCCTGCAGGCGCCGCAGGCGCGCGTCTTTCACCGCCTCCGGGACCTGATTCTCCATCAGCGCCGCCGGCGTACCGGGCCGCGCCGAATATTTGAAGGAGAAGGTCTGGGCGAACTTGATCTCTTCGACGAGGCGCATGGTCGCTTCGAAATCGGCATCGCTTTCGCCCGGGAAGCCGACGATGAAATCCGACGACAAGGCGATGTCCGGCCGTGCGTCGCGCAGGCGGGCGATGATCTCGCGGAAGCGCTCGACCTTGTGCTGCCGGTTCATCGCTTCCAGGATGCGGTCCGATCCCGATTGCACCGGCAGGTGCAGGAACGGCATCAGTTGCGGCACTTCCGCGTGCGCGGCGATCAGGTCGTCATCCATGTCGCGCGGATGCGAGGTCGTGTAGCGGATGCGCAGCAGGCCATCGACACGCTCCGCCAGATGCCGCACCAGGCGGCCCAGGCCCCACGTCGCGCCATCCGATGCGAAGCCATGCCAGGCATTGACGTTCTGCCCCAGCAACGTGATCTCGCGAGCGCCCTGCGCCACCAGTCGGCGCGCTTCGGCCTCGATCTGCGCCACGGGGCGGGAGAATTCGGCACCGCGCGTATAAGGCACCACGCAGAAGGTGCAGAACTTGTCGCAGCCTTCCTGGATGGCCAGGAACGCCGACACACCCGGCGCCTCGCCGCTCTCCGGCAGATGGTCGAATTTCGATTCCGCCGGGAATTCGGTGTCGAGCACGCCGACGCCGCGGCGCTTCGGGTCCTTCGCGTCCCGCGCGCGGGTGGCGCGCGCCACCATCTCCGGCAGGCGGTGATAGGTCTGCGGCCCGAGCACGATGTCGACCGCGGGCTGACGGCGCAGGATCTCCGCGCCCTCGGCCTGGGCGACGCAGCCGGCGACGGCGATGATCATATCGTCACCCGCCTCGCGCCGCGCGTCGCGGGTCGCTTTCAGGCGGCCGAGTTCGGAGAACACCTTCTCCGATGCCTTTTCGCGGATGTGGCAGGTATTCAGGATGACCATGTCGGCCTCGGCCGGGTCTTCGGCCGGGCCATAGCCCAAGGGCGCCAGGACATCCGCCATCCGGGCGGAGTCGTACATGTTCATCTGGCAGCCATAGGTCTTGATATAAAGCTTCTTCGCCAATGCCTTATAGACCGGCCGCGAGGTCCGGCCTTGTCCCGCTCCTGAATGGTAAATGCCCGTGCCGCACTCTAGCACGGCCGCGGGCGGTCTCCTCTACTCGATTTGCCCGCTTGCGCCAAGCCGACTCAAATAATTGTAATCGTTAATTCTTTTACGTCCGAGGCGCGGCCGGCAGCAGGCGCCCGCCGAGCGCCCGATCGACCCCGTTTGCCACCGCCTCGGCGCAATGCCGGGTCAGCTCCTTGCGCGAGGCGAAATCGGCGACGCTGACCGGGTCGTGGAACTGCACCACCGCCTCGACCTGGCCCAGCCGGCTGAAGCGCCACAGATGCCCGCCCAATTCCATGCCGCCATACCAGGCCACCAGCGGCCGCAAGCCCCAGCCCATCGGCAGCCCGTTGATGCTGGGGTAGGCGATGGAGACCGGCTGGACCACCAGCGGCCGCTCCGGCGCGGCGGCTTCGGCAACGCTCAGCAAGGCGCTGCGAAAGGGCAGGATGCGATTGCCGTCGTTCGAGGTGCCTTCGGGAAACAGCACCAATTGATCGCCCGCGGCCAGGCGCGCGCCGATCGAATCGCGCTGCGTCGCCGTGGTATGCCGCCGCCGGTCGACGAAGACGGTGCGCTGCAGCTTGGCCAGCAGGCCATAGCCCGGCCATTGCGCCACCTCGGTCTTGGCGACAAAGGACACCGGCAGGATCGAGCCCAGCACCGGAATGTCGAAATAGGTGACGTGGTTGCTGACGAACAAGGTCGGCCGCGCCGGGGAAGGCCGCCCGACCACGCGGACGCGCAATCCCATGATGCGGCAGCACATGCGGTGATAGATCTGCGGCAGCGCCCACCACAGACGCGGCAGCAGCAGCAGGATCAACGCCTGCACCGGGGCCAGCGCCACGGTCAGCGTCCCGTACACCGACAGCCGCAGGATGCCGAGCAGGCTGGAGCCGAACGGCACCACGCCGCCCGGCGGCAGCGGCGGGTCGTCGGTGATCTCCTGGTTCCGGCGGCGCTTGATCAGGCTGGACATCGGACGGGCCGGGAATCAGGCAGGGTCGGTATTACGGATCGGGAACGGCCGTGCGGTGCTCACTTGGCCTGCACGCTGTCCGCTTTGTCGCCCGGCTGGTCGCGATAGTGCTTGGTGTATTTGTCCTTGATCAGATCGTGCACCACCACGACGCTGATATCGACGGTGCCGAATTGCGGAT
>DASZQC010000473.1:0-7161 GCA_035549815.1 Dongiaceae bacterium | reverse complement strand
AGCGAGGTGACGCCGAGCGGCGCCTGTGCCGTTTCGCTGATGCCGCAGGGCACGATGCCGCTGAAATGGCTGAGGTCCGGATCCACGTTGATGGCGATGCCGTGATAGGCGACCCAGCGGCGCACCCGCACGCCGATGGCGGCGATCTTGTCCTCGCGCCCGTCATGCGCCACCCAGATGCCGACGCGGCCCTCGCGCCGCTCGCCCTTCAGGTTGAAGCGGGCGAGGGTACGGATAATCCATTCCTCCAGGTCGCGGACATAGCGCCGCACATCGGCGCCGCGATTCTTCAGATCCAGCATGGCATAGGCCACCCGCTGGCCCGGCCCGTGATAGGTGTATTGCCCGCCACGCCCGGTGGCGTAGACGGGGAAACGGTCGGGCTGCAGCAGGTCGCCGGCCTGGGCGCTGGTGCCGGCGGTATAGAGCGGCGGGTGCTCCAGGAGCCAGACGAGCTCCGGCGCCCCCTGGTGGCGGATGGCCTCCACGCGGGCCTCCATCGCCTGGAGGGCCTCCGGATAGGGCACCAGGCCCTCTGAAATCCGCCATTCCATAGAAAATTCCGGCACTTGGAGGCCGCTTTCCCTGCTTGCTACCGAGGTTCCGATTTGCTATTCCCGCCCTCGGCTTCTGGCAAGGGTTCTATGCCCGGCTCCGGGGTCCTGATGCGGTCGTGGCGGAACTGGTAGACGCGCAGCGTTGAGGTCGCTGTGGGGCAACCCGTGGAAGTTCGAGTCTTCTCGACCGCACCATCTCCCTTTGAGCGAACCCACCTAAGGCTTTGGAAAAACGGCGAATCTTCGCCACCGGGCCCAGGATGGGTCCGCCGATAGGGGGCGCAATGCCAGACGACCATAATCTGAAAGCCGGGGCGCTCGAATATCATCGCCAGCCCCGGCCCGGAAAAATCGCCATCCAGCCGACCAAGCCGCTGGCCAGCCAGCGGGACTTGGCCCTGGCCTATTCGCCCGGCGTCGCCCACGCCTGCGAGGCGATCGTCGCCGACCCCCAGACGGCGGCCGAATACACCAGCCGCGGCAATCTGGTCGCCGTGATCAGCAACGGCACCGCCGTGCTGGGCCTGGGCGCCATCGGCCCGCTGGCCGCCAAGCCGGTGATGGAGGGCAAGGGCGTCCTGTTCAAGAAGTTCGCCGATATCGACGTCTTCGACATCGAGATCAACGAGACCGATCCGGACAAGCTGGTCGACATCGTGGCCAGCCTGGAGCCCACCTTCGGCGGCATCAATCTCGAGGACATCAAGGCGCCCGAGTGCTTCGACATCGAGCGCAAGCTGAAAGAGCGGATGAAGATCCCGGTCATGCACGACGACCAGCATGGCACGGCGATCATCGTCGCGGCGGCCCTGCAGAACGCCTTGCAGATCGTCGGCAAGAAGATCGACCAGGTGAAGCTGGTCGCTTCCGGCGCCGGCGCCGCCGCCCTGTCGTGCCTGGACCTGCTGGTGCATCTCGGCATGCCGATCGAGAACATCATGGTCACCGACCTGGCGGGCGTGGTCTATCAGGGCCGCAAGGAGCTGATGGACCCGCGCAAGGAGCGCTACGCGAAGAAGACCAACGCGCGCAAGCTCTCCGACGTCATCGCCGGCGCGGACATCTTCCTCGGCCTGTCGGCGCCCAAGGTGCTCACCCAGGAGATGGTAAAGCAGATGGGCGACAAGCCGCTCATCTTCGCCCTCGCCAACCCGACGCCGGAGATCCTGCCCGAAGAGGTCACCGCGGTGCGGCCCGACGCGATCATCGCCACCGGCCGGTCAGACTATCCGAACCAGGTCAACAACGTCCTCTGCTTCCCCTTCATCTTCCGCGGCGCCCTGGATGTTGGCGCCACCGCGATCAATCTGGAGATGAAGGTCGCCTGCGTGCAGGCTTTGGCCAACCTCGCCAAGGCGGAATCCTCCGACATCGTCGCCAGCGCCTATGGCCTCGACAGCATGCAGTTCGGCCGCGAATACCTGATCCCGAAACCGTTCGATCCGCGCCTGATCCTGGAGATCGCGCCGGCCGTCGCCAAGGCGGCGATGGACAGCGGCGTCGCCACCCGGCCGATCGCCGACTGGCCGGCCTATCGCGACAAGCTGAACCAGTTCGTGTTCCGCTCCGGCCTGATCATGAAGCCTCTGTTCGAGCGGGCGCGGCGCGACATCAAGCGCGTGGTCTATGCCGAGGCCGAGGAAGAGCGCGTGCTGCGCGCGGTGCAGACGGTGGTGGACGAGCGCCTGGCCGCGCCGATCCTGATCGGCCGCCGATCGGTGGTCGAGCGCCGCATCGAGAAACTGGGCCTGCGGCTCAAGGAAACGCGCGATTTCGAGCTGGTCGATCCGCAGGACGATCCGCGCTACCACGAATACTGGAACCTCTATCACTCGCTGACCGAGCGCAAGGGTGTCAGCCCGGACGATGCCCGCACCATCGTGCGCACGCGCAACACGGTCATCGCCGCGCTGATGGTGAAGCGCGGCGCGGCCGATGCGATGCTGTGCGGCGTGGTCGGCCGTTTCCATTCGCATCTGGCGCATGTCAGCGACGTGCTCGGCCGGCGGCCGGGCGTGCAGTCGCTGTCCAGCGTGACCTGCCTGGTTTCGCAGACCGGCACGGTCTTCATCACCGACACCGAGGTCAAGGTCGAGCCGACGGACGACGAGATCGCCGAGATGACCATGCTGTCGGCGGAAGTGCTGCGCCGTTTCGGCGTGACGCCCAAGGCTGCACTGCTCTCGCATTCCAATTTCGGCACCGCCAATTCCGAGACCGCGCGCAAGATGCGCCGCGCGCTGGGGATGATCCTGCAGCGTGATCCGGAGCTGGAGGTCGAGGGCGAGATGCGCGGCGACAGCGCCATGTCGGAAGCCGTGCGCGACCGCCTGTTCCCGTCCTCGCGCCTCAAGGGCAAGGCCAATCTGCTGGTCATGCCGACGCTCGACGCCGCCAACATCGCGCTGACCCTGATGCGCCACATGGCGGAGGGGCAGACGATCGGTCCGATCCTGCTCGGCACCGCCAAGCCGGCGCATATCGTCTCGCCGGCCGTCACCGTCCGTGGGCTCATCAACATGACCGCCGTCGCCGCGGTCGAGGCCCAGGACCGCAAGGCCAATGTCCGCGCCTGAGCAGGACGAGGACCGCGAAACCACCGTCGAGACGGTCGACGAAGAAGAGCTGTACGGCCCCTCCGAGGAATTGCTGGAGAATGTCTCCGCCGCCCTGGCGGAGGGCGACATCCCGCAGGTCGAGGCGCTGATCGAGGACCTGCACCCGGCCGACGTCGCCGACCTGATCGAGCATCTGGAGCCGGAAGAGCGCAAGCTGTTCGTCGACATCACCCGCCACGTGATCGAGGCGGAAACCATCTCGCACCTGGACGAGACGGTGCGCGACGAGGTGGTGGAGCAGCTTGGTCCCCAGGCTGTCGCCGAAGTGGTCGGCGAGCTCGACACCGACGACGCGGTCGAGCTGCTGGAGGATCTGGAGCCGGAGCGCCAGCAGGAAGTGCTGGAGAGCATCCCGGCCGAAGAGCGGGTACTGCTGCAGCAGAGCCTGACCTTCCCGGAAGACAGCGCCGGCCGCCTGATGCAGCGCGAGCTGGTCGCCGCGCCGTCGCATTGGACGGTGGGCGAGACCATCGATTTCCTGCGCAGCGCCAAAGAGCTGCCCGACGATTTCTATGATCTGTTCGTCGTCGACCCGGCGCATAAGCCGCTGGGGTCCGTGCCCTTGTCGCGGGCGATGCGCTCGCCGCGTTCCACCAAGCTCACCGACATCATGGACGAGGAGCTGCGCCTGGTGCCGGCCGATACCGACCAGGAGGCCGTTGCTTACCTATTCAAGCAATATGCGCTGGTCTCGGCGCCCGTGGTGGACGAGGCGGGGCGGCTGATCGGCGTGGTGACGGTGGACGATGTGGTGCGCGTCATCGACGAGGAGGCGGAGGAGGATCTGATGAGGATCGTCGGCGCCTCCGACACGGACTTTCACGCGCCGGCGCACATCATCGCCTGGCAGCGCGTGCGCTGGCTGGTGGTGACGCTGATCAATACCATGATCGCCGCCACCGTGATCTCGCAGTTCAAGGACACGATTCAGCATCTGGTGGCGCTGGCAGTGCTGATGCCGATCGTCGCGGCGATGGGCGGCAATGCCGGCGTGCAGGTGATCACGGTGACGGTGCGCGCGCTGGCGACCAGGGACATCACGCCGCAAAGCAACCTGCTGCGCATCGTCGGCAAGGAGCTGATCGTCGGCTTTCTCAATGCCCTGGTCTTCGCCGCCATCCTGGGCGTCGTGGCGGCGATCTGGTTCGGCCATGTCGAGCTCGGCCTGGTGCTGGCGGGTGCCATGATCTTCAACATGATCTGGGCCGGTTTCGCCGGCACGCTGATCCCGTTGGTGATGGACCGACTCGGCTTCGATCCGGCGATCGGCGCCGGGCCTTTCCTCACCACGACGACCGATGTCTTGGGCTTCTTCTCGTTCCTGGGGCTGGCGACCTTGTTCCTGACCTGAGGCGATGGCATGCTCGCCCGACCCGCAGCGACCGAGGCCAATATGACCCGCCAGTTGATTTCCTCCGGCTCGACCTTCGAGAAAGAGGCCTGCTATTCCCGCGCCGTGCTCGACGGCGATTTCGTCTTCGTCTCCGGCACCACGGGGTTCGACTATTCCAACATGACCATCTCGGACGACGTGGCCGAGCAGACGCGCCAGACCTTCCGCAACATCGAGGCGGCGTTGCAGAAGGCCGGCTCGTCGCTGAAGGACGCTGTGCGCACGACCTATTACGTGGTCAATGCCGCGGACTGGCCGAAGATTTACCCGGTCTTTAAGGAATTCCTGGCAGAGTCCCGGCCGTCCTCGACCGCGATCATCTGCGGGCTGGTCGATCCGCGCATGAAGATCGAAATCGAGGTGACCGCGCGCAAGCGCAGCTAGGGGAGGGCCTTTCCCGTGATCCTGAACGAAGAGCAACAAGCCATCGTCGACATGGCGCGCAGCTTTGCCGAGAGCGAGCTGAAGCCGAACGCCGCCGCCTGGGAAGAGGCCGGCTATCTGCCCGACGACCTGGTGAAGAAGATGGGCGAGCTCGGCCTCATGGGCATGCTGGTGCCGGAGGAATGGGGCGGCGCCGGCGTCGATTACGGCACCTATGCGCTGGTGGTGGAAGAACTCGCCGCCGGCGATGCTTCGGTCAGCACCATGATGAGCGTGCACACCTCCGTCGTGTGCCTGCCGATCCTCAATTTCGGCACGGAGGCGCAGAAGCAGCGCTTCCTCAAGCCGCTCTCCACCGGCGGCATGGTCGGCGCCTTCTGCCTGACCGAGCCCGGCGCGGGGTCGGACGCGGCGGGGATCAAGACCCGCGCGGTGAAGGACGGCAATTCCTATGTGCTGAACGGCAGCAAGCAATTCATCTCCAACGGCAAGCGCTGCGGGGTCGCGTTGGTGATCGCGGTGACCGATCCCGCCGCCGGCAAGAAGGGCATCAGCGCCTTCCTGGTGCCGCAGGGCACCAAGGGCTTCGAAGTGGCGCGTCTGGAAGATAAGCTGGGCCAGCGCGCGTCGGATACCGCGCATCTGGTCTTCAACGACTGCCGGATTCCGGCCGATCTGCGTCTGGGCACGGAAGGCGAGGGGCTGAAGATCGCATTGGCCAACCTGGAGGGTGGGCGCATCGGCATCGCCGCCCAGGCCATCGGCATGGCGCGCGCGGCGCTGGACGAGGCGGTCAGATATTCCAAGGAGCGCAAGACCTTCGGCAAGCCGATCGCCGAGCACCAGGCGATCGCTTTCCGCCTGGCCGACATGGCGACCCAGGTCGAGGCAGCGCGGGCGCTGACCCAGCATGCCTGCGCGGTCAGGGCCAGCGGCCAGCGCGCGCTGAAGCATGCGGCGATGGCGAAATTGTTCGCGACCGAAATGGCGGAAAGGGTCTGTTCCGACGCCATCCAGATTCATGGCGGGTATGGCTATCTCAAGGACTTTCCGGTGGAGCGCATCTATCGCGACGTGCGCGTGTGCAAGATCTACGAAGGCACCAGCGACATCCAGAAGATCATCATCTCCCGCGAGTTGATGGGAGCGTGAGGGCATGAACGGCGCGCCGATCGAATTCTATTTCGATTTTTCCTCGCCCTACGGCTATCTCGCCTCCGAGCGGATCGACCAGATCGCGGCGGAGTTCGGACGCACGGTGGATTGGCGGCCGTATTTGCTGGGCGTGGTGTTCAAGGCGACCGGCATGTCGCCGCTGGTCAGCCAGAATCTGCGCGGGCCTTATCATCTGCGCGACATGCAGCGCAGCGCGCGCAAGCAAGGCATCAAGTTCGCGCTGCCGGATTCCTTCCCGTTCAACTCGGTCTATCAGTGCCGCATCTTCTACTGGCTGAAGCAAAAGGACGTCGACGCCGCAAAGGCTTACGCCCATGCCGTGCTGCGCGCCGCTTTCACCCAGAACCGCGTTGTGCCGGAGGCGGAGGACGCCATCGCCCTGGCGGTCGAGCTGGGCCACGACCGCGACGCGGTCATCGCCGGCATGAAGGACCCCGCCGTGAAGGACCATCTCCGCGACGAGACCCAGCAGGCCATGCACAAGGGCGTCTTCGGCTCGCCCTTCTTCATCGTCGACGGCGAGCCCTTCTGGGGCAACGACCGCCTCTCCGAAGTGCGCGAGTGGCTGCAGACGGGCGGTTGGTAACGCCTACTTCTCGCCCAGCACGTTTGCGAACACATCCGCGTCGACATTGCCGCCGCTGAGGATGAGGCCGACCTTGCTGCCCGCCTTGCGCTCCGTGTCTTTCAGCGCCGCCGCCAGGCCCGCCGCGCCGGCGCCTTCGGCCACGTTGTGCGTGTCGTCGAAATAGGCGCGCATGGCGGCTTTGATCTCCGCTTCGCTGACCCGCACGATGCGCGCGGCACCCCTCCAGATGATCTCCAGCGCAGCCTCGACCGGCACGCGGCAGGCCATGCCGTCGGCGATGGTGTCGGCGCTGTTGGTGGAGATGGCTTTGCCGGCGGCAAAGGAAAGGGCGTAGGACGGCGCATTCTCCGCCACCACGCCGACGATCTCGGTCTTCGCAGCTAGCGCGTCGCGCGACAGGATGGTGGAGCAGATGCCGGAGCCGAGCCCGATCGGCACATAGAT
>DASZQC010000472.1:0-9974 GCA_035549815.1 Dongiaceae bacterium | reverse complement strand
GAAGCATCGTCCCATCGGCATGGTGCATTTCGACGCGCATTCCGACACCAACGACCGCTATTTCGGCGACAACAAATACACCCACGGCACGCCTTTCCGCCGCGCGGTGGAAGAGGGGTTGCTCGATCCCAAGCGCGTGGTGCAGATCGGCATCCGCGGTTCGATCTATTCGGCTGCCGATATGGAGTTCGCCGAAAGCTCCGGCATGCGCGTGATCTACATGGAGGAGTTCACAAGGCTCGGGCCGGAGAAGGTGATCGCGGAGACGCGCCGCGTGGTCGGCAGCGGCCCGACTTATATCAGCTTCGATGTCGACGGCCTCGATCCCGTCTATGCGCCGGGGACCGGGACGCCGGAGATCGGCGGCATGACCACGCGCGAGGCGCAGGAAGTGGTGCGCGGCCTGCAAGGGCTCGATCTCGTCGGTGGCGACGTGGTCGAAGTCTCGCCGCCCTTCGATCCCAGCGGCAACACCGCGCTGGTCGGCGCGACCTTCATGTTCGAGATCATGTGCCTGCTGGCCGATGCGGTTGCGCGCAATCGGCGGGGTTGATCGCGGCGTCCACCATCGCGCGTTGTGTCGCGCCAATTCCGAGATTGGTTTGGATACAATATTCTGTCAGCGATGCGCGATTCCCTGCCGATGTTGCAGCGATTCAGCGACAAGCATGCACGGACCATCCATAAGAACCTAACCTTCCGCATACGTTGCAACCGGGCCCAAGCTGGCTCAGCCTCGGCGCGCTTATGGTGAAGATGCGGCCAACCAGTGGTGGGTCATGCAGGTATGCCTTCGGGCACCGGGTGCGGAGAACGACACGCTCGGCACGATGGATGAGCTGCTGAAGCGCGCGACCGGCGGCGTCGCGCAGGTCTTTCGTTATTGGGATCGCAAGCGCGGCGGCCGCGCCATGCCGTCCTCCGACGACATCGATTTCCTGGAACTGCGGCCATGGCTGCCCGGCATCATGCTGGTGGAAGTGACGCAGAGTTTTCCGCGCGACCTCATCTATCGCGTGGTCGGCGAGCGCGCGGTGCGTCAGCGCGGCTACGACCCGAGCGGCATGAGCGTGCGCCAGGCGGTTCACGCCCATTCGGCCGAGGATGCGCTGGAAACCTACGGCACCGTGGTGGAGCGGCGCCTGCCGCTCTATTGCTGGGACGAGCCGCGGGCCGCCGCCGGCCAGGTCAGCAACACGCTGGCCTTGCCCCTGTCCCGGGACGGCACGAGCGTCGACCGGGTCCTGGTCTATGGCGAGGACCACGCGCGGGACAGAAAATCCTAGCTAAATCGGCCATGGAATCGCCATGGCTTGACCAAAATCGACGCGTCCTGCTCATTTTTCGCACTGCAGCATAACACGGCAGTCCGGCACGTTCTGCGCAAGGTTCGAATTGCGAATGGCGATAATAAAATTGCCGACCACCCAGGTTTTTGAGCAATTCATGGCCATTTCTTTTCGCCTAATCCGGTAATTCCATGTCATTCCCACAAGCACTGCGGAAGTCGCCTTTCGCACATGCAAAAACGCTGTTTGTCCAATCGGTCAGATTTCCCCATATAGCCTGCAACTGAATTGCAGACACATCGGTGAACGGAATGTCGTGGGAAAGCGCAGCGCGCCCCGCGTTACGCCATGCGCGTACCTGGGAGCGAACGAGCTCGTTGGACGTGTTGAGTTGGTGCAGCCCGAAGACGGTGGATCTTTACCGCTACTGGGATGCGCGCCGTGGCTTGCGGTCGATGCCGCGCCGGGCGGATATCGACCCGGTCGATATGCGGGCCTGGCTGTCGCGCATCACCCTGATCGAGGTCGCCAATGGCGGGGAGCGCATGCGCTACCGCGTCGTCGGCACCGAGGTGGTCGGCCTGCGCGGATTCGACCCGACGGGGTGGAGCGTTGAATCCGCCTTCCCGCGCGAGGACGCGGACCGGGTGCTCGGCGCCTATCGCGACGTCATCTCGCAGAAGAAGCCGGTTTTCTGCCATCCGGCGGAGCGCACGCAGGTGAAGCGCGATCCCGTCGTCGGCGTGATGCTGCTGCCGCTGTCCAGCGACGGCGAGACGGTCGATCAGGTCCTGGGATATCTCGGCGACGATGTCGGCGCGTTCGATCCGATGATCTAACGCCGCTCGCTCAGGGCCAACCGCACCGCCAGCCCGACAAAGACCAGAGCCGAAATCCGGTTGAGCCAGCGCGCGAAACTGGCGGAACTGCCGATCGCCTTTGCCGCCGCGCTGGCGAAGCAGGCAACGACGATGTTGATCGCCGTGCCGCCCACATTGAACAGCAATCCCAGCAGCAGGATCTGCAGCGCCGCGTTGCCCTTGGCCGGGTCGACGAATTGCGGCAGGAACGCCAGGATGAACAGGGCGACCTTGGGGTTCAGCAGATTGGTCAGCGCGCCCTCGGCAAACACCCGCCACAAGCCGGCACGCCCCAGATGTCGCTCGGTCGATGGCGGCGTGTCGCCGGCCCGGATCGCCTTCCACGCCAGATAGAGCAGATAGGCCGCGCCGGCATATTTCACGACCAGGAAGGCGGTCTCCGAATGCTGCAGCAGGGCGGACACCCCGACCGCGGCCAGCAAGGTATGGACCGCGCTGCCGGCGGCGATCCCCAGGCTGCCGGCCAGCCCGGCGGCCCGGCCCTGGGTGGCGGAGCGCGCGATGACATAGGTCATGTCGGCCCCGGGGGTCAGGTTGAGCGCCAGCGACGCCGCCAGGAACGGCAGAAGTTGCGATAGTTCGAGCACTTAAGTGTTTCCCCCGACAATCCGGGCCGGCGCTTTGCCGCGCCGCCCATTGGTTGACCCTGCTGGGCCGATGTGGTGAATACCGCACTTGAGAGGGCGGGAAAAGCATGGCCGACGACAATCGCGTCTATTTGTTCGACAGCACCTTGCGCGACGGTGCTCAGACTCAGGGTGTGGATTTCAGCGCCGACGACAAGGCCGCGATTGCCCTCGCTCTGGATCGCATCGGCATCGACTATGTCGAAGGCGGCTGGCCGGGCGCCACCCCGACCGACGATGCCTTTTTCGGCCAGCCGCCGACCCTGAAGCGCGGCCGCCTGGTGGCCTTCGGCATGACCCGCCGGCCGGGTCGCAGCGCCGACAACGACCCCGGCCTCAATGCGCTGCTGAACGCCAAGGTCGATGCCGTCTGCATGGTCGGCAAGAGCTGGGATTTCCATGTCGACGTGGCGCTCGGCATCACCAACAACGAAAATATCGACATGATCGCCGACAGCGTCGCCCACGCGAAGGCGAAGCGCGCGGAGGTCATGTTCGATTCCGAGCATTTCTTCGACGGCTACAAGGCCAATCCCGCTTATGCGCTGGAATGCGCCATGGCCGCCCACAAGGCCGGCGCGCGCTGGGTGGTTCTGTGCGACACCAATGGCGGCACCCTGCCGCATGAGATCGAGCGCATCGTCGGCGAAGTGACCAAGAAGATTCCCGGCACTCACCTCGGCATCCATTGCCACAACGACACGGAAAACGCCGTCGCCAATTCGCTGGCCGCCGTGCGCGCCGGCGTGCGCCAGGTGCAGGGCACGCTGAACGGATTGGGCGAGCGCTGCGGCAACGCCAACCTGGTCTCGCTGATCCCATCGCTGATGCTGAAGACCGATTTCAAGGTCGGTTTGAGCGACAAGGATCTGGCGCAGCTGACCCACGTCTCGCGCCTGCTGGATGAGCGGTTGAACCGCGCGCCCAACCGGGGTGCTGCCTATGTCGGCGACAGCGCCTTTGCGCATAAAGGCGGGCTGCATGTCTCGGCGGTGGAGAAGGACCCGCGCACCTATGAGCATATCGAGCCGACGCTCGTCGGCAACCGCCGCCACATCGTCGTCTCCGATCAGTCCGGCCGCGCCAACATCCTGGCGCGCTTCCGCGAGATCGGCCTGCAGGTGGACGCCAACAATCCCAAGGTTTCGGCCCTGGTCGAGATCGTGAAGCAGCGCGAGTTCGACGGCTATGCCTATGACGGCGCCGAGGCGAGCTTCGAGTTGCTGGCGCGCCGCGCCATCGGCGGGTTGCCGGAGCTGTTCTCCTTGTCGCGCTTCCGCGTGATGGATGAGCGGCGCTGGAACGCGCGGGGTGAATTGATCACCGAATCCGAGGCGACGGTGAATGTCGAGGTGAACGGCCAGGCGACGATGACGGTCGCCATCGGCAACGGCCCGGTCAATGCGCTGGACACGGCGCTGCGCAAGGCGCTGCTGCCGCACTATCCGCTGCTGGGCGACATGCGTCTGGTGGATTTCAAGGTGCGCATTCTCACCCCGCAGGCCGGCACCGAGGCCATCACCCGCGTGATGATCGAGAGCGCCGACAAGAATGGCGAGCGCTGGAGCACGGTTGGCGTCAGCCCCAACATCATCGACGCCTCCTACGAGGCGCTGAACGACGCCATCACCTGGAAGCTGCTGAAATCCCGTGACCGCTAAGCGGCAAGGCGATCCCTCCGCAATCGCGCCCGCGGTGATCCTGGTTACGCCGCAACTGGGCGAGAATATCGGCGCCGCGGCGCGCGCCATGCTGAATTGCGGCCTGACCGATCTGCGCCTGGTCAATCCGCGCGACGGCTGGCCGAATCTCGCCGCCGACCGCGCCGCCGTCGGTGCGCTGGAACTGATGCCGCCGGTCAAGGTATTCGAGACACTGAGTGAGGCGGTCAACGATCTGACCATGGTCTTCGCCACCACGGCGCGCGACCGCAAGATGGTGAAGCCGATCGTCACCGCGCGCCAGGCCGCGGTGGAGTTCCGCGCCCATGCCGCCGCCGGCGGCAAGGCCGGTGTGCTGTTCGGGCCGGAACGCACCGGCCTGCTCAGCGACGACGTGACGCTCGCCAGCAAGCTCATCACCGTGCCGCTCAATCCCGACTTCACCTCGCTCAACCTGGGGCAGGCGGTGCTGCTGATCGGCTATGAATGGTTCCAGGCCGGCGATGCGACGCCGCCCTCGCAGATGCCGCTCAACGGTACGCTGCCGGCGACCAAGGAAGAGCTGCAGAATTTCTTCGCGCACCTCGAGCGCGAGCTGGACGAATGCGGCTTCCTGCGCAATCTCGAAGCGCGGCCCAGCATGGTGCGCAATTTGCGCAACATGTTCCAGCGCGCCGACTTGACGGAGCAGGAGGTGCGCACTTTGCACGGCATGATCAAGGAACTGACCACCCTGCGTGCGCCCCGCCGGCGAGGTTAGATCAGGTCGAAATCCTCAGCCACCAAACCGGCGAAATCCTCGATCACCACCAGCATATTGGTGCGCTGGCCATCCTCCGACAGCGGCCAGATGCCCGCCCAGATGTCCCGAATTCCATTGTGCTTGTCGATCATCCAGTCGCGGGCAAAGGCCGGGCGCTGCTCGGTCGAGACGAACTGCATCTCGGCCATGTAATCCTCCTTGCGGCCGGGCGCGAAGGTCGTGGCCTCGTCCAGATACTTGTCTTTCTTCATGCCTTTCGGACGGAATTTCTCGGCGCGGGTACCGCGCAGGCGGACACGGCAGCGGAAGGGCGCCCATTCCACGTTCAAGAGCACGATGTCGGGCAGCAGGCTGGTGATCTCCGCCGGGTCGATGTGCGATCGCGCCGGCAAGCGCCGGCCATGCGCCTTCGCGCGCCAATAGGCATCGAATCCGCGAATCGCGCGGGACGTGACCTGCGCCAGCGGAACGTCGAACAGATAGACCTTCTCGCCGTGCGGGGTGCCGCCGGTATTCGGAAAGGCCTGATCGAAGAAATTCGCCATCGACGAAGTTGTGGCCCGGATGACGGCGCCCGGCAAGCGATTAGCGCGTGATTTTGTCGGTCGACGCTTTCAGGTCCGCACGCTGCAGGTCGAAATAGTCTTCGACGGCAATGCACATATCGGGATGGGCGCCGTCCCGCGCCAGCGGCCAGATCCCGGTCTGGAAGAAATTGCGGCCGCCGGCCGCGCCCTCCATCCAGTCATAGCTGAAGACAGGGCGGCGCTCCCCGACGGCGATCTGATATTGCCGTGTATAGACCGATGTCGCCCAAAGATCGGCGCCGTCGAGCTGATCGAGATACCGTCCGGTCAGATTGCCGCAGAACTCCACAACCCGCGTGCCGCAGAGGCGGTAGCGGACGCGAAAGGGATCGGCCTCGATCTCAGCCAGGATGACGTTCGGCAGGATGCGCTTAAAATTGGCGGGATCGATGTCGGCGCGCGACGGCAACCGGCCGTCATGCCAAAGAAGCAGCCAGTGCCGGTGGAACTCCTGAATCAGATCCGACCCGATCTCCGACAGCGGAACGTCGAACCGGCTGTCGGTATCGCGGTGGTGGGACAGGTCCATCTTATCCGTCCGCCACACTTGAGGCGCATCAAGTGCGGCTCACGTTGCATCATGGCGGCGAACCATGAACAAACGCTAAACTTCGAATGCTTGTATAAGTGGCTGAAATCTTGCGCCGGATCAGCTTGCCGCACGCGCCGCGTCGTCCTGGTCGGACATGACACGGCTGGCCGGCAAACGGATGGTCATGGTGGTGCCGACATGCTTGCGGCTCTGGGCGGTGATGCTGCCGCCATGCGCCTCGATCAGCCGGCGCGTGATGGCAAGGCCAAGGCCGATGCCTTCCTTTGCGCGGCGGCGGTGCGCGTCGCCCTGCCAGAAGGAATCGAAGATGTGAGGCATCTGCGCCTCGTCGATGCCCCGGCCCTGGTCGATCACGGCGATCGTCACGTCGCCATTCGCGCCGCGGCCGCCGGCAACGGTGACCACGGTGCCGGAGCCTGAGAATTTCACCGAGTTGGTGATCAGGTTGATGAAGGCCTGCCGCATCGCGCGTGAGTCCAGCAGCATGTCCGGCAGCGTTTCCAGGTCCTTGGTGACGATGCGGATGGCGTGTTCGCTGGCCCGGAACTGCAGCAAACGCACGGTGTCCTCGACAATGCCGGCCAGCGCCGTGCGCGTTTCGTGCAACTGCAACTTGCCCAGCTCGATGCGCGACATGTCGAGCAGATCCTCGATGATGCCGAGCAGGTGCTTGCCGCTGGAATTGATGTCGCGGGCATAGTCCGTGTAGCGCGTTACGTCGCTACCGAACATCTGCTGCGAGATGATCTCGGAAAAGCCGATCATCGCATTCAGCGGCGTACGCAATTCGTGACTCATGTTGGCGAGGAACATGGTCTTGGCCGCATTGGCGATCTGTGCCTCGTTCGACGTACGGCGCAGATCGTCGGCCAGAGATTGCAGGGCCAGGGAACGTTCGCCAAGCTCGCGGTTGGCAAAGGCCAGCTCTTCCGTCGCGGCCCGCACTTCCGCCGAGATGCGGCCATATTCGCCGTCGATGCGCACCAGATGCAGGTAGAGCATGGTGGTCAGTGCCAGGCCGAACAGCATCACCAGCGCCGGGATCCAGATGCCGGTCTGCAGTGATGCGTCGATCGAGGCAACCTCGATGCGCCAGGTGCGGTCGCCGACCTTGAGCGGCAGTGCCTCCGTGCCGGCCGCGATGCTGCCGTGCGAGAAAATGGTCGTCGTGCCGTCGCGCACGCGCATCGCCAGCCCGCCACCGGGCGCGCTGAGGTCGAGGAATTCGTCAATCAGGCCTTCATAGGCGAAGAAGCCGACGACGAAGCCGGCGAGGGTGCCTTGATTGAGGCCGCTCTGCGACGGGAAGACCGGCACGAAGGCGAGGGTGACGGCGGCGTCCTGGCCCAGCAGCGCACTGTGGATCGGCGTCGACAAGGCCGCGGATCGCGTCGCGGTCGCCCGCCGCATCGCCGCCAGGGCCGCGGGATTGCCCGCGATGTCGAACGCGAGCAATTCGGCATTGGTCTCGTCGGGCTCGATATAGGCCATCGGGAACCGTCCGGACATCATAAGGGCGATGGCGTCCTGCGGGATGTCGCCGACTGCGCGGGGCGGCGCCTGTACGCGCGGCGCCCACGCCATGCGCATCCACCAATCCCGGTGCTGGATATGCTCGTCGCGCACGGCGAAACGCTGAAACTCATCGGCCGTCACGAATTCCGAAGATTCGAACAAGGCCCGCAGCGATTGCAGGGTATCGATCTCTCGATCCAGATAGGTTTGCAGGCCCGCGGTGACGGACTGGCGCGTGGTGGCTTCCTGTGCCATGTGCTTGCGCTGCATCATGTTGTGGGTGACCAGCGCCAGCGCCAGCGAAATGGCGACGCCCAGGATCAGCACGGCCGCGCGGCGGTAGCGATAAGCCGCGGTGTCGTTGCCGTTGGCTGACCGCCAGCGGCGCGGGGGCAGGATGGTCGCCCCGACCGGCAGCAATTCCGCCGTATCGGTGCTTTCCCGGGGCGAAGGTTCGTCGCGCTGCTCCGGCTGAGGATCGTTCAGGTCGGCCATGCCGAGACGCCAGTCCTTGCGGTGATCTATCGGATGTTGTGCCAGTGTGGCGGGACGGAATACGCCTCGCCATAGGCCATCGGTCGTAGCCTAGCGGGACGTTCCCTAACGCAAGGTTAGGACTGCTTAAGAATCGGCCTAGGCCGCGGCAAGATCGAAGGCGGCAAACGCGCCCTTGCTCCGGCTGCGGCGGGGCGTGCGGCCACGCTCCGCCGTCGGCGTGCGGCCGTAGAGCTCGGTATAACGCCGCGTGAAGTGCGAGATCGAAGCAAAGCCGGTGGCAATGGCGATCTCGGTCACGCTGAGGGTGGAAAACTGTAACAAATGCCGCGCCCGTTGCAGGCGGGCCTTCAGGAAATACTGGGTCGGCGTCATCCCCAGATGACGGCGGAACAGGCGCTGCAACTGCCGCTGACTCACGCCTGATTGTGCCGCGATCCCCGCCAGATCCTCGCCCTCGTTCATGCGTCGGCGCATAGCGGCGACCGTGTGGGCGATGGCCGTGGCGCCGCGCTGGCCAGCGAAATCCAGCTCGCTCAATTGCCGCTCGCCCGCCTCGCGCGGGCGGGCATGGTTCAGGCTGTCCGCCACCAGCCGCGCGAAGCGATCGTCGATACTGTCGGCCACCAGCTTCAGGGCGAAATCCAGGGTCGCCTCGCGCCCGGCGCAGGTGGCGATCCGGTCGTCGAGGACGAACAGCCGGTCCTCGATCTCGATCTCCTGCAGGCCTTCCTGCATCGCGGCGACAAAGGACCAATGGATGGCGCAGATCCGTTCGCCCAGCAGCCCGGCTTCGGCGAGCAGGCGGCCGGCGCCGCCGATGGCGGCAATGTGGGCGCCCATGGCATAGCGGCGGCACAGCCAGGCGCCCGTCGAAGCATGAGCGCCGCTGACGGCGTCATAAGTCGACAAAATGAAATGATGCCGCGCGTCGCCGGCGGTTGCCGCCTCGCCTACCGAGATCAGGTGCCCGCCCGCCGCCGCGACCGGCTGGCCGTCCAGGCTCGCCAGCCGCCAGACGAAACGCTCCTCGCGCAGCAGGCGATTCACCGTGGCGAACGTCTCCGCCAGCGCCGTCAACTCATTCAGTTCAAAGCCCGCCAGCAACAGGATCTGGCATCGGATGCGGCCGTCGGGGTCGGGGCGCAAGAAGGATTGGCTGGCGTGGCGGGTGGCGGGCGTCGCGGCGCGGGAGGAATTGGCTTGGCAGGCATCGCCAAACCGGCGACGACCGCGGGCGACGGAGTTCGCCGCCTCGCCGGCGCCGTCTCGCGAACACGCCGTCGCTGGATCGGTGAACATCCCTGCCGGCCCCCCAATGTCTCAGATCGCGTACCTCAAGTCGCCCGATCTCCAGGGCGTCCTGAAAAGGTGCAGGGATTTGAACAGCTTCGCCGAAAGCGATGAACCTGTAAAAAACTCAGCGGCCTCTTGCGGCGAACTCATGCCGCTCCGGAAAAAGGCCTACAATTCACCGAGCGCGCGATCCAGCGCGTCGACCGTCATATCGGCCTGTTCGCGGGTGAAGCAGATCGGCGGCCGCAGCTTCAGCACATTGCCGTGCGGGCCCTCGGTAGCGGTGAGCACGCCCAAATCGCGCATCC
>DASZQC010000471.1:0-10111 GCA_035549815.1 Dongiaceae bacterium | reverse complement strand
GCGCTTCATCGCCTCGCCGATATTCTCGATCGAATTGGCGTAGGAGATCCGCAGGTAGCCTTCGCCGTAGGCGCCGAAGCTGGTGCCGGCGATCGAGGCGACGCCGGCTTCGTCCAGCAGCGCCACTTCCAGCGCCTTCGACTTGAAGCCGGTGCCCCTGACGTTGGGGAAGGCGTAGAAGGCGCCCAGCGGCGTGATGCAGGAGACGCCGGGGAGCTTGTTCAACTCGGCGACCACGAACTTCCGGCGCTCGTCGAACGCCACCATCATTTTGTCGATCTCGCCGCGCGGACCCTTCAGCGCGGCGATGCCGGCCCACTGGGCGGCCGCGTTGACGCAGGAATGCACGTTGATGCACAGGCGCGTCGCGTGGTCGATCAGCGCCTTCGGCCACACCGAATAACCCATGCGCCAGCCGGTCATCGCGTAGGTCTTCGACCAGCCGTCGAGCACGATCAGGCGGTCGGCGATCTCCGGATACTTGAGCAGGCTGGTGTGCACGTTGCCGTCATAGAGCATCTCGGAATAGATCTCGTCCGACATGATGGCGACGTTCGGATGCTGGGCGAGGCCGGCGACCAGCTTGTCGATCTCTTCCTTCACGCAGATGCCGCCGGTCGGGTTGGCCGGCGAGTTGATGATGATGAGGCGCGTCTTCGGCGTGATGCGCGACAGCACGTCCTCCGCCTTGAAGCCGAAGCCGTTCTCTTCCAGCAGCGGCAGCGGCACCGGCGTGGCGCCGACGAACTTGATGACCGATTCGTAGATCGGGAAACCGGGGTTCGGATAGATGATCTCGGCGCCGGGCTCGCCGAACATCGAGATCGCGAAATACATGGTGACCTTGCCGCCCGGCACGATCAGCACATTGCCCGGATCGACGTTGACGCCATGGCGGCGATGCAAATCGGCGGCGACGGCTTCGCGCACCTGCGGGATGCCGTTGGCGGGGGTGTAGCCGTGGTGGCCGTCCTTCAGCGCCTTGATGGCGGCCTCAACGATATGGCCGGGGGTCTGGAAGTCCGGCTGGCCGATCGACAGGCTGATGATCGACTTGCCCTGGGCCTCCAGCGCCTTGGCGCGGGCCAGGACCTCGAACGCGGATTCGGTGCCGAGGCGGCTCATTCCGCTGGCGAGGTGAAGCATGGAAGGACCCTTTCTCTGGAGCGGGGCCCCGGTTTTAGCGGGGCAGGTTCGGGCCCGGATTTTAGTGAGTCGGGCCGCTCGAAAGGTCACATCAACCGACAGTATTTTGCGGAATGACGACAGCGGGGCGTCGCAGTTCGGTCACCCTTGACCCCGCCGCCCGGCTGGTTTAGACCGCCCGCGCGGCGGCGGGTGTAGCTCAATTGGTTAGAGCGCCGGATTGTGGATCCGGAGGTTGCGGGTTCAATTCCCGTCACTCGCCCCACCGCGATTTCAGCAAATTCCCGTATTTCCAACACCAACTCCCCAGCCACACCCCCGGCAAGAGCCCCGGGGCGAAGTCGCATGTGCGGCCGGATGGTCGCCGCTCCACCTTTCCGTGGAAAAATTAATAATTTAGCGCTCGATCTCCACAATATGTGATGATCGTCGCTTCATTTTAGGCGAGAATTGGCATTACTATCCCATATCAGGCCAACTGCACCGACAACGTGGTTGTGTACGACGACGACATTGAGATCGATGGCGAGCCCTATTGCGTGGTCTGCGTCGAGGGAACCGAGACCTGCTATATGGAAGACGGCAGCAGACGCACGCTGACGCCTGCCAAGATCAGGGAAATATTGAAACACACGCCGAAGCCAGGAACCGTCACTGGGAACTGAACAACGGCGCATGATACAGCCACCTGCCGGATGCACGGCAGGCATGAAGTTTCCGCGTGACTCCGCGGTAGACCTGATATAGGTTTGCGCTCCGCCGGTGGACAAGTGCCGGCAGCGTTCTAAGATGGCGCAGGCCACGGTCCAAGTTCTGGGATGATTGCTCCAGAGGTCGCCCTTAAGAGCGATCCGGACTTTAAAAGATCAGCAGTAAAGGCAGGCTCCGCGGGGCCTGCCTTTTTTGCTGGCTAAAGCGATTGCCGCATTTGTTGGCGGAATTCCTTCTGGCGAAGAACCGCCCCCTGCGATAGAATTTGACCAATTGGACAAATCGCGGGATGCCAGCCCGCGTTGTCCCACCGGAAAATCGATGGGGAGGTCAGCACATGTCTCTGCTGATTCGTGGCGGCACCGTGGTGACGGCCGACGGGCAGGCGCGGGCCGATGTCTATTGCGCGGACGGCGTGATCAAGGCGGTGGGCGAGAAGCTCGATGCTCCCGCCGGCGCCAAGGTGCTGGACGCTGGCGGCCAGTATGTGATGCCCGGCGGCATCGACCCCCATACCCACATGCAATTGCCCTTCATGGGCACGGTGGCGAGCGAGGATTTCTTCACCGGCACCGCCGCGGGCTTGGCCGGTGGCACCACCATGATCATCGATTTCGTCATCCCGGCGCCCAACACCTCGCTGCTGACCGCCTATGACCAATGGCGCGAATGGGCGGAGAAATCCTGCGCCGATTATTCCTTCCACGTCGCCGTGACCTGGTGGAGCGACGAGGTCTATCGCGACATGGGCACTCTCGTGAAAGAGAGGGGTGTCAACAGCTTCAAGCACTTCATGGCGTACAAGAACGCCATCATGGTGCCGGACGAGAACCTGGTGAAAAGCTTCGCCCGCTGCCAGGAGCTGGGCGCTATTGCCACCGTCCACGCTGAAAATGGCGAGCTGGTCTATCACCTGCAGCAGGAGATCCTGAAGCGCGGCATCACCGGGCCAGAAGGCCATCCGATGTCGCGCCCGCCCGAAGTGGAGGGCGAGGCGGCCAACCGCGCCATCCGTGTGGCGCAGGTTTTGGGCGCGCCGCTCTATATCGTGCACAATTCCTGCAAGGAATCGGTCGAGGCGATCATCCGTGCGCGTCTGGAAGGCCAGCGCGTCTATGGCGAGGTCCTGGCCGGCCATCTGCTGGTCGACGATTCCGTCTATCGCCACCCGGATTGGAGCTTTGCCGCGGCGCATGTGATGAGCCCGCCTTTCCGGCCGAAAGAGAACCAGGAATATCTGTGGCGCGCGCTGCAATCGGGCAATCTGCACACCACGGCGACCGACCATTGTTGCTTCTGCGCGGACCAGAAGGCAGCGGGCCGCAACGACTTCAGCAAGATTCCGAACGGCACCGGCGGCGTCGAGGATCGCATGTCGGTGCTGTGGCACCATGCGGTCGGCACCGGCCGCCTGACGCCCAGCGAGTTTGTGAAAGTCACATCCGCAAACGCAGCGCAGATCTTCAACATCTATCCGCGCAAGGGCTCGGTCAGCGTCGGCGCCGACGCCGATCTGGTGGTCTGGGACCCGGAAGGCACGCGGACCATTTCGGCCAAGACGCATCATCAGAAGGTCGATTTCAACATCTTCGAAGGCATGCAGGTGAAAGGCGTGCCGAGCCATACGATCAGCCAGGGGAAAGTGGTATGGGCCGACGGTAAGCTGGATGTGGAGCGCGGCATTGGCCGCTACATCGAGCGTCCGCCATTCCCCGCCATGTTCGACGCGCTGTCGAAGGTGAACAAGGCGCGCACGCCGCGGCCCGTGCCGCGCAAGGCGGCGCAATAGTTTTCCCCGCGCCGCGCATAGGGCGGCGCAATCGGTTGTTCCACGCCGCATAGGCTTGTGCGGTGATCCGAGGTTTCCTCTCCTCCTCGAAACGGCCGGCATTGCCGGCCGTTTTTTTGTGCGCGTCGACAGCGCGCATGCAAGCGCGTGCGTTAATGGATGTGACAGTGGCGTACAGATGACTTCCCTCTAAAAGGCAACAACGTTGCCGCACCTTGGGTCGATGCAGCCGCTGCGTGCAGGAGTCCGACCTAGTGGGCTCTTGACTTACACCTGGGAACCCGCCGACAGTTCCACAAAACGAGGCTTGAGAAAAACTGGCCCATGGATGTAACGGGGACACTGCTGACGGATGGGGGGGCCTTGTCGTTGGACGAGGCGCGGCGGACGCTTACGCAAATCTCCAACCAGTTCGGGTTCGATCAGTTCTCTTATGTCGGTGGCCGTACGTTCAACGCCAAGTTCGGCACACAGCAGATGTGGGTGAAGACGCCCACCATCATCAATACCTTCGCGCCGGAATGGATCAATCTCTACCACAGCAACGATTATGCGCGGGTCGATCCGGCGATCTCCGAAACCCTGCGCCGGCGCCTGCCTTACGTCTGGGACGCGGAATCGCCGTACCTGCATCTGGATAGCGAGCAGCGCCGCTTCTTCTCCGTGGCGCACGATTTCAAGGTCATGCGCGGCCTGACCATCCCGGTCTATGGGCCGATGGGCGATTTCGCCATGTTCTCCTACGTTTCGTTCGGCGCGCAGAATGAGTTCGAACGCCTGGTCCGAGAATTCTCCGGGCAGCTCCACCTCGCTTCGATCTATTTCCACCAGCGCATCACGCTATCGGAAAGCGACGAGGCGGAGGTCGAGCTCAGCGAGCGCGAGCGCGAAGTGCTCTATTGGGCGGCCGCCGGCAAGACCAGCGGCGAAACTGCGACCATCATCGGCCTGACCGAGAAGACGGTGCATTTCCATCTCTACAAGGCGATGCAGAAGCTGGAAGTCTTTTCCAAGCCGCATGCCGTCGCCAAGGCGATCCTGCTCGGCCTGATCCAGCCCTGAGCGCCGTCCGCCACGCGGCTAGGAATACCCGCCGCATCAACTGGAAGTTCTTCGAGTATCGCCGGCCGGCAAATTGATATCGCATGTCTCCATCGCAAGTCGCGCTGGGGGGCGTGGGGATGGCAGCGGTTTTCATCGAAGCATCGGCGTCGCCTGCGGTCATGATCGATCGCATCTTCCAATTGCGGAATCGCGTTTTCCACGATGCGCTGCGCTGGGACGTCCAGAGCCTGCATGGGCGGGAGATCGACAGCTTCGACACCGGCAACGCGGTTTACGGCGCCGTGCATGACAGCGCCGGCCATGTGGAGGGCTGCTTCCGCCTGCTGCCCACGACCGACAGCTACATGCTGCGCGATGTCTTTCCGCAATTGCTGCACGGCCAGCCGGCGCCGGAGAATCCGTCGGTGTGGGAAAGCTCCCGCTTTGCCGTCATGCCGTCGCCCTGGCGCGGCGGCACGTTGCGCGGGCTGCTCGAAGTCACGGCGGAGCTGCTGACGGCGCAGATCACCTGGTGCCTGGAGCATGGCGTCACGCGGGTGGTCAGCGTCACCGACTTGGCCTTCGAGCGCGTGCTGCGATCCGCCGGCCTGCGTTGCCAGCGTTATGGACCACCGATCCAGATCGGCGTCACCCGCGCGGTGGCCGGCTGGATGGAACCGAGGGAGGAGCAACTTGCTGCAATCAGAGACAGTCTCGAACGGCTCCGCGACGCGCAGCCGCTCGCAAGCCAGCCCACAGCGGCAGAGTAGAGACGTGGTGGAAGCCCTGCAGAACGTCGATCATATCCGCAAGGAACTGACCCGTCTCGGCAAGATGGCGCGGTTGATGCACCTGCGCGAGCTGGCGCACTTCATCGACGTCGCCGGCGAAGTGGCGAACGAAGTCCAGGCGGAAGCGGCGGCGAAGCCGCGCGTGGCCAAGCATGCCTGAGGCCGTCGCGCACGATGGGTTCGGGGTGCCGGAGGCGGGGATTGGCCGCCGGCCGCGCAAAGCGGCCATAAATCCCGTCACTGGACTCTATCGCGGCGCGCGCGGCATCGATCCGCTGCATTTCTTCATCAGCCACGGCGTGCATGCCGACGTGGTCGAATTCCCCAGCCCCTTCGGCAAGTTCTTCCTGGTGAACGAGCCGTCCTATATCGAGCATGTGCTGGAAGGGAACTGGCGCAACTACCCAAAAAGCGATTTCTACAAGCGCGTCCGCACCCTGTTCGGCGAAGGCCTGTTCGAGCTGGAGGGCGAGGAGTGGAAGCGCAAGCGGCTGACCATGCAGCCGGCCTTTCACCGCCAGGCGATCGAACGTCTCGGCGCCGTCATCGCCGAGCAGGTTGATCTGTCGCTGCGCGCGTGGCAGGACAAGGACGGCGCGAGGCTCGACATCACCCGGCCCTTGATGCAGATGACCATCAACGTCATCTCCAAGGCCTTGTGCGCCGAGACGATGCCCGGCGACATGAACCGGATCACCGACGCCCTCACCATCATCATGCGCGAGGGCGAAAGCCTGCTCTGGTCGCTGGCGCCCGGGCTGCATGCATTGCCATCGCCGCATCGCGCGAAAGTCCGCAAAGCGCTCCGCACCTTCGACCAGGCGATCTATGATTTGATCCGGCACCGCCTGGCGGACGATAGCAAGCATGAGGATCTGCTGGCATTGCTGCTGGCGCAAAAGGATCACGCCACCGGAGAGCCGGTCTCCTGGCAGGTGCTGCGCGACGACCTGACCACCATGATCATCGCCGGGCACGAGACGACGGCAACCGCCATCGCCTGGACCTGCGCGCTGCTCTCCAAGCATCCGGAGGTGATGCGCCGCGCGACCGCCGAGGTCGACACGCTGCTCGGCGGCCGGCCGCCGACGATCCAGGACCTGCCGAAGCTGCAATACGTCAATCGCGTGGTGCAGGAGGCGCTGCGGCTCTATCCGCCGTTCTGGACCATCTCGCGCCGCGCCGAGAAGCCGGATCGCCTCGGGCCTTACGAGATTCCGGCCGGCGCCACGTTGATGTTGTGCCCCTACGTGACCCATCGCAACCCGCGCTATTGGCGGAACCCCGAGGGGTTCGATCCGGAACGCTTCACCGAGGCCGAGTCTACGGGACGCCCGAAATATGCCTATTTCCCATTCGGCGGCGGCCCGCGCATTTGCCTGGGGCGCAGCCTCGCGATGATGGAGGCTGAGATCTACCTGGCGATGCTGCTGCAGCGCTACACGTTCGAACTGTCGCCGCTCTCCCGCCTCGACGCGGAGCCGATGATCTCTCTGCGCCCGCGCCATGGGCTGCCGATGGTGATCCGTCGCCGGGAGGCGGCTGCCATAGCCAACGCCGCGGAGTAGCATTGAGTCAGGCGTTCGAGGTCATGGAGCAAGCGAGCCGTCTGCTCGCCGAGCACGGCGACAAGGCGTCGGAGGTCGCCACCGCCGCCTTCCGCTTCTGTGCCGGCCACGGCAACAGGCGCGCGGCCGCTTTCTGGCTGGAAATCCTGCGCGCGCTCGAGGCGATGACGAACTATCCCTCGATGCGACTGCATTAGAGGCAAGACGAACTTACATTAGGGTGGCGCGGAGCATTAAGTCGGCGGCGTCAGGCCGCAGCCGCGCAGGATGATCTCCGTGACCTGCTTCGCCACGCCCTTGTAATCCTGTGCCGACAATTGCTCCTTGCCGAGCACGGCGGAGATTTGCGAGGCGAAATCGGCATAGGTCTGGGTGCTGGCCCAGATCATGAACAGCAGGTGCCGCGGGTCGACTTCGCGCATCTTGCCGGCGGCGATCCAGCCCTTGATCACCTTGGCCTTCTGGTCCACCCAGTTGCGCAGGCTGGTCTCCAGATAGGGGCCTAGGTGCGGCGCGCCGTGAATGATCTCGTTGGCGAAGACGCGCGAGGGGATCGGCTGCGTGCGCGCCAGTTCGATCTTCGCGGTGATGTAGCTGGCAAGGGCGCGGGCCGGATCGGCTTCCGCCGTGATCTCGTCGGCGGTGTGGAGCCAGGTATTGAGGACGCCGGTCAGGACCTTCTGGTACAGCTCGTCCTTGGTGTTGAAATAATAGTGCAGATTGGCCTTGGGAATGCCGGCGCGACGGGCGATCTCCGCCGTCGTCGCGCCGTTGAAGCCCGCCTCGGCAAAAACCGATTCCGCCGCCTCCAGAATCCGCCGCTCGATACTGGCACGGCTGCGCTGACGCACGCCGCCGGCCGTGGCGCCGTCGTCGGAAGTGTCCTCAATTGCCAAGGGCCCGATCTCCATCCTGCAATCGACTCTTATTGGACCCGCCGCGGCGCGGGAAGGGAAGAAAAAAGTTTGATCATTCGGTCAAAATAATCTTGATCAATTGGTCAAACTTCCGCACAATCGATTCGAGACCAAGCCAGTGTCGGTTCAGTTGCGGTTGGGGGCCGCGCGACGGCCTTCAGCGCAGATCAGAGCCGGGAATTTGTGCCACGACCTTGTGGGAGGGGTTGATGACGCAATCGGCAACGCCGGATATCGCCGCCGGACGTCTGCGGGCGGACGAACTCGCCGCCAATTTCGATGATGTGAAGCCGCCGCTCGACCGCAAGAAGGCGCTGATCGAAAGCAGCCGCTGCTACTTCTGCCACGACGCGCCCTGCGTCGAGGCCTGCCCGACCTCCATCGACATCCCCAACTTCATCCGCATGATCAACACCGGCAACACGCTGGGCGCGGCAGAGGAGATCCTGGAAGCCAACATCCTGGGCGGCATGTGCGCGCGGGTGTGCCCGACCGAAATCCTGTGCGAGGACAAATGCGTCCGCAACAATTCCGAGGACAAGCCGGTCAATATCGGCATGCTGCAGCGCTTTGCCGTCGACCACCTGATGCAGAGCAACCACCGGCCTTTCACCCGTGCCAAGCCGACCGGTAAGCGCGTGGCCGTGGTGGGCGGCGGGCCGGCCGGCCTGTCTTGCGCCCACGCACTCGCCATGCAGGGCCACGACGTGACGATCTTCGACGCCAAGACCAAGCTCGGCGGCCTCAACGAATACGGCATCGCCGCCTATAAGACGGTGAACAACTTCGCCCAGCGTGAGGTGGAGTTCATCCTGTCCATCGGCGGCATCGGCGTGAAGACCAATCAACGCCTGGGCCGCGACATCACGCTGGAACAGTTGCGCAAGGATTTCGACGCGGTGTTCCTGGGTCTCGGCCTCGGCGGCGTCAACGCGCTGGGGCTGGAGGGCGAGGATCAGCTCTCCGGCGTCGAGGATGCGGTCGCCTATATCGCCGACCTGCGCCAGGCCGCCGACAAGGGCAAGCTGAAGGTCGGGCGCAAGATCGTGGTCATCGGCGGCGGCAACACCGCCATCGATATCTCGGTCCAGACCAAGCGTTTGGGCGCCGAAGACGTGACCCTGGTCTATCGCCGCGGTCCCGACAACATGAGCGCCACCTGGCACGAGCAGGAATTCGCCCAGGTGAACGGCGTGAAGCTGAAGCATTGGGCGAGGCCGGTGCGCCTGATCGGCCATAGCGGCGCGGTCAAGGAAGTCGAGTTCGAGCGCACGGCGCTGGACGATCGCGGGCAACTGGTCGGCACCGGCGAGACATTCTCGATCTTGTGCGACCAGGTGTTCAAGGCGATCGGCCAGAAGCTGGTCAAGGACCCGGTCAACGGCAAGGCGCGCGAGAGCCTCGACATCCACGGCGGCAAGATCGCGGTCAACGACGAGATGAAGACCTCGCTGCCCAATGTCTGGGCCGGCGGCGATTGCGTTGCCAGCGGCATCGATCTGACGGTGCAGAGCGTCGAGGACGGCAAGGTCGCCGCCCGGTCCATCGACCGCTATCTACGCGGCAAGTAACGCAAGCGACGGCTTTTAGGGAGAACCAAAATGGCCGACCTTCGCACCAACTTCATCGGCATCAAGTCGCCCAATCCGTTCTGGCTGGCCTCCGCGCCGCCGACGGACAAGGAGTACAACGTCGTCCGCGCCTTCAAGGCGGGCTGGGGCGGCGTGGTGTGGAAGACCCTGGGCGAAGATCCGCCGGTGGTGAATGTCAGCTCGCGCTACGGCGCGCTGCATTCCGCCGACCAGCGCATGATCGGCTTCAACAATATCGAGCTGATCACCGACCGGCCGCTGGAGGTCAATCTGCGCGAGATCAAGCAGGTCAAGCGCGACTGGCCGGATCGCGCCGTCATCGTCTCGCTGATGGTGCCCTGCACGGAAGAAGCCTGGAAGAACATCCTGCCCTATGTCGAAGAGACCGGCGCCGACGGGATCGAGCTCAATTTCGGCTGTCCGCACGGTATGTCGGAACGCGGCATGGGTTCCGCCGTCGGGCAGGTGCCGGAATATGTCGGCATGGTCGCCAAATGGTGCAAGCAGCATACGCGCATGCCGGTGATCGTGAAGCTGACGCCCAATGTGACCG
>DASZQC010000470.1:0-4876 GCA_035549815.1 Dongiaceae bacterium | reverse complement strand
GTTCGGCGCCCTGCTCCGGCCACTTGCCGTCCTGGCCCTGGCGGCTTTGCTGCCCGGCTGTGTCGCCGCGCTGCCGGCCGCGGCGGTCTATGGCGGGGTGGAGGGCATTTCCCTCAACCACACCGACAAACTGATGTCCGATCACGTCGTTTCGGCGGTGACCGGCCAGGATTGCAGCTTCCTGAAATACAAGGACACCGGCATTTATTGCCGCAGCGCCGCTGAACTCGCCGAGCAGGCGGCCAAGGAGCGCCGGGACCTCAGCGGCTACTGCTACCGCCGCCGCGGGATGGTCACCTGCTACGACAGTCCGGACCCCACGGCGACGGACGAAGTCCGGGTGAATTGAGCGTCCGAATTGGCCGCGTGCCGGGAAACCGCAGGCTGCGTCAGACGTTCATCTTGCAGACGTGGATCTTTACGGCATTTCCAGCTTTAGGCAGTATTTTGTGGCGTTGATGCCGTGGCCCCGAGTCGAGCGGAGCGTCCAGAACGTGCGGGAGCAATGTCTCAACTGGTCCTGCTGAACGAGTACCGGCGACAAGCCGGGCGGGTCTTTTTCGACCGCGCCGACCTTATGCGCATCTTCCAGGTCTATAGTCGGCAGGTTTCCCGGGGCGTGTGGCGGGATTACGCAATCGACCACCGCAGCAATATGGCGATCTTCTCCATTTATCGCCGCACCAACGAACAACCCCTCTTCGCCATCACGAAGGTCTTGCTACGGGGCGACAAAGACGCCAAATACGTTTTGGTCTCACGCAATAGTCAATTAGCGTCAAGCGAGTCGCTCTCCGACATCATGAACGTGCTGGCGCGGCAGTTGTCAGTGGTGAACTGACCGGTCTCAGTCGGCTGTTGCCCGATTTCGTTCCGGTTACGTCCCAGATATTGCGATATAAGACCCTATAATCCACAAGATTTTGACGAAATGACCTTGCCACTCAAGGTCTTGTGGTATGAAATGCGCGTGGCTCTATATGTGGACTTATCCACAGAGCGCGTTGACTTTCGGCAACCGGAGGCTGGCATGGAATGGACCGAACAACGGATTGAAATGCTGCGGCGGCTTTGGGGCCAAGGCCAGACCGCGAGCCAGATCGCGGCGGCATTGGGCGGTGTTACGCGAAATGCGGTCATCGGCAAGGCACACCGGCTGGGCCTCACCGGCCGGCCGTCACCGATCAAGCGCGATGCGGCCGGCGATGCGCCGAAACGGCGTCCCGCGGCGCGACGCATGGCGGTGGCCCCGCAACCGAAGCCGATGCTGTCGGTGCAGCGGACCAATGTGACGGCGCAGTCGAACGAGGCCTCCCCGCCGCCCCCGCCCGCCCCGCAGGAGCGCGCCCGCTCCTATCCGGCGCGTGCCCATGGCGCCGGCGGCAAGTCCTGCTCCTGGCCGGTCGGCGACCCGAAGCAGGCGGGCTTCCATTTCTGCGGCGAGCCGGCGGAGCCCGGCCGGCCCTATTGCGGCGCCCACTGCCAGCAGGCCTATCAGCGCAAGTCGGAAGCGGCGTAGCGGAACGTGCGCGACCGGCCCAGCCGGTCGGCGCCCGCCACTTGCATTCTGGGGGAACGCGGCCGGCCAGCGATGGCCGGCCGTTCGTTGTTTCTATCGAAAGCCTGAGGTCAGCGGCGCGCCAGGACGACCGGCGAGCGCAGCGCGGAGGGCGCGATGGCGCGGTTCTCGTAGCGGCCGCGCAGCAGGTAATGCACCAGCGGATTGGTCTTCGCCGCCATCACGTCGGGATAAGCCGCAAGATAGGCCTGCGAGGAGAAGAGCGGCGACGGATCGCGACTCTCGAAGCCGCCATAGAGCACGTAATGCAATGCCGGCGGCACGCCGACCGCGGCAACATCCGGATACTGGCGCAGGTACCAGGCTTCGTGCATCAGGCCGCTCTTCAGCACCAGGCGCGCCTGATGATAAGGCCGCATCTGCTTTTTCATGCGGCCGAAATTGAAGGTGACGGCCCAGAAGACACACATCGTCCACTGGCGCAGGTGATAGAAGGTCCAGCGGTGGTTTTTCACCAAGCGCCGCATCGGCTTGGTGACGCGCCACCAGAAGCTTTCCTCGATCTTGCGCAGCCGCTTCAGCGTCTTCACATGGTCGACGCGGGCGACGGCGAGAGCCTGCTTGGCGGCGGCGAGCGCAGCTTCCAGCTTGCCGAACTGCTCATTGTCGCGCACATGCTGCAATTCGCGCTGCAGCGCGGCGAGCTCCGCCTGCATGCGCAGGCCGCGGCCCAGGCGCGCGAACATCTCGCGCACATCCAGCGCGCGCGGCTCCACGCCGTCCAGCGAGAACAGGTGGTGCAGCGCGGGCGGCAGGTCCATGCCAACGCCGAGCACGCCCAGGCCGAGGCCCTGGCGGAACTCGAAATGCGGGTACCGGTCCGCCAGCGCGTCCCAGAATTCGCGGGCGCCTGCGTCGGCGGCCGGATCGGCGATGCCATGCACCAGGACGATGGCGCGCTTGGACAGCTTCGGCAGCCAGGATTGATAGCGCCGAACCAGCGCGCCGCTCTTGCCGCGCAAATCGATGCTCAACAGGTCGACCGAGCCATTGTCGAAGCGCGGCAGCATCTGCTCCGCCGGCAGGTCGACCAGTTGCGAGAACTGCCCATAGCGCGCGTCGTGATGGGCGGTGAAGGCCTCCGCGCCCCGCTTAAGACCGCTGCCGCGGGTCGAAATGGCGAAGCAGCGGGTCGGCAATTGCAGGCGGACGACGGCCTGGCAATAGGCGCCGAGGAAGGCCCCGGGCGTTTCCGTCAGCTCGACGATGGTGAAGGGGCGCAGGGCATCGGCCAGCCAGAAGGCAAACGGCACATGGTCGGACGCGGGTGAATTATCAACCCATTCCGCGACCCAGAACATGGAGGGAGTGACGAAACCACCGCCGAGGCGGGACCACCAACTACCCGTATCGAATTGCCCCGCGGCGGCCCGGTCGAATACCAGCCGGTCCGCGCCGATGCGCGTTTCCTCAGTCAACGCTCGCCATCCCCAACATCCCGCAACGACAAGCATCAGAATCAGGAAAACGGTCCAGATTGCAAGCGGCTTTGCCGTGACTTGGATGGGTCAGGCGCCACAACCGCACGTCGCGCGGTCAAATCTCAGTAACATGATGAAACAATGCGTTATCGTTGGTCCGGCCGCGACGGCGATGGCGCGAAACGGGCCATCATTTTCAGCCAAACGTCGGCCCTCGTGGGACTCGGTCTCGCTCGCCTGTTCTACACCTGTGACTTGGTCCACAGCCAAGGAACGAATCCCTGCCTATCTCAAGCATGTTGCATCATCCGAAGAGGGAGGCCCGCTTGAGTACCTATCTGCAGTTCGAATTTCCCTATGACGGTCCCTGGGGCGAGACGATGGCCGTGCATCTCGACGGGCTGGCCCGGCAGATCGCGGCGGAAGATGGATTGATCTGGAAGATCTGGACCGAGAATCCGACTGCCAAGCGGGCCGGCGGCATCTACCAGTTCCGCAATTCGGAGACAGCCGAACGCTATCGCCGCAAATATGTCGAGCTTCTGGGCAATCTCGGCATCAAGGATCTCCGCACCTGGTCGTTCCAGGCCAATGCCGCTCTGTCCAAGATCACCCGCGCGCCGATCTGAGATTTTCAGTCCGGCGCGATCTCGCGCAGCACCATGCGCTTATAGCCCTCCACCAGCGCGTCGCCTTGCCGCCGCTCGACGGAGACCGCCAGGCGCATGGTCGCTTCGCCCAGTTGCATCACCAGGAAAGCGGTATCCTCCAGCGCAGCGCGGTCGGCGCGCGGGCGCGCCCGCGCCATGGCGTCGGCTAGCAGGGCGCCGTTGGCCCGACTGTCCTTGCGCTCGATCTCCTGCAGCGCCTTGTCCGCCTGGATCCCGGACCAGATGTCGCGCATCACCGGCTCGGCCAGGAATATCTCGTAATAGGTATCGATCAGCCCGGCGAAGGCGCGACGCAATCCGGCCTTGTCGCGCACCGGCGCCAGCGCTTCGGCGATGCAGGCGCGGCTCTGCGCGTTGTAGCGCTCCGCCAGGGTGCGGATGATCGCGCCCTTGTCCGGGAAATACTGGTAGAGCGAGCCGATCGAGACGCCGGCCTTGTCCGCCACGTCGCTCATGCGCAGGGCGTCGCTGCCATGCGCGGCGATCAGCGACGCGGCGACCGCCAGCAGGCGCTCAACCCGCTCGCGGCTGCGCTGCTGCGTCGGCGCACGGCCGGGTGCCGACGCGCCATCGAAGGCTTCCGGAACCTTGGGCTTGGTCTGTCTCATCGCGCGATCCGGCGAATCTTCTTGCCAAACATAATGTGAGCGTTTATCACATTTTTAATGTGAGTAATACTCATATTTTGGGCACGAACATGCCGGAACAGGTCCTGACCATCATCACCTTTGCCACCGCCTTGGGCGCCGGCGTGACCGGCGGCGTGTTCTTCGCCTTTTCCAGCTTTGTGATGGGCGCATTGGCCCGCCTCCCGGCGGCGCAAGGCATCGCCGCCATGCAATCGATCAACATCGTGGTGATCAATCCCCTGTTCCTGGGGGTGATGTTTGGAACGGGGGCGGCCTGCGTCGCGTTGATCCTCGGGGCCCTGCTGCGCTGGCAGGCCGCCGGCGCCGCCTATCTGCTGGCCGGCGGCGCCGTCTATTTGGCGGGCTGCATCCTGGTGACGATGGTCTGCAACGTGCCGCGCAACAATGCGCTGGCCGCCTGGAACCCCGCAGCCGTGGAGTCGGCGGCACTGTGGAGCGAGTATGTCTCGAGTTGGACCCTGTGGAACCACGTGCGCGCTGTGGCCAGCATCCTGGCGGCAGCCTTGTTCATCCTGGCCCTCATTTAGAGCCTCCAGCCGCCATAGATCGGGCCCC
>DASZQC010000469.1:0-7434 GCA_035549815.1 Dongiaceae bacterium | reverse complement strand
CGCGATATTTTCGCGGTCGGCCCGATCACCCGCGGCACGTTCTGGGAAATCATCGCCGTGCCGGACATCCGCGTCGCCTGCGAGCGTCTGGCCCAGAGCCTGCTGCCGGCGCAAGCGCGCAGCGAGGAGAAGGTCGCCGCGCACGCCTGAAGAGAATCGTGCCTGAGGAACCATGCGCGAGCAATGCTCGCACATGGCTCAAGAACTCCTCGGTTGTGCCGCGACGCTGCCTCCGTAAATTGATCGCGTAACGATTCATCAACCAAGAGCCAACGGCGGAAGGAGATCGGGATGTGTTGATTCGATGTCGGCCGTTGAACGCCGCCTTCTACTGACGCGGCTCACCTCGTCAAACGTTTCAAACGCAATCGACGCGATGCGCCCAGGTGATGCGCCCGGGCGCAATCGCGCAAGGAGATTCTCATGCTCAAGCGACGCACGTTCACCTCGCTCTTCGCCTTCGGCCTCAGCCTCGGATTCTTCGCCGGCGGCGCGCAGGCGGAGGACCAGACCATCACCATCGCCTACCAGACTGGCTTCTCGCCTTTCGTCCGCGCCGTCGCGTCGGGCGAAATCGAGAAGATTCCGGGCTACAAGGTAGAGTTCCGCCAGTTCAATTCCGGCGCCGAGATTTTCGCCGCCATCGCCGCCGGCGACGTGCAGATCGGCGATGTCGGCTCCAGCCCCTTCGCCGCCTCGACCAGCAAGGGCATCGACGTGAAGGCGATCTATATCAGCGGCGCCGCCGGCGAAGACGAAGCGCTGGTGGCACGCAATGGCAGCGGCATCGAAAAGCTGGAAGACCTGAAAGGCAAGCGCCTGGCGGCGGCGCCTGTTTCCACCGACCATTTCATGCTGCTCTCCACCTTGACGCAGCTCGGCATCGGTCCCGATGACGCGACGGTGCTGGCGATCCCGCAGCCGGAGATCGTGGCGGCGTGGGAGCGCGGCGACATCGACGCGGCGTTTGTCTGGGACCCGGCGCTGGGCAAGCTGTTGGAGAGCGGCAAGCGTCTGCTGACGGCGAAGGAGGCGGCCGAGCGCGGCGCCGTCACCTTCGGCGCCTTGGTGGCGACCGCCGACACGGTGGAGAAGAACGCGCCATTCCTGCAGGGCTTCGTCTCCATCGTCGATAAGTACTATCGCGACCTGCAGAACAGCCCGGGCGGCTGGACCGCCGATTCGCCCAACGTGCAGGCCTTGTCGAAATTCTCCGGCGCACAGCCGCAGGACATCGCCGACCGCCTGAAGGTTTCCGTCTATGTGCCGGCCTCGGTGCAGGCGGGGCCGGAGTGGCTGGGTGGCGGCGAGACCGGCAAGCTCGCCAAGGTGCTGCTCGACACCGCCCGGTTCCTGAAGCAACAGCAGAAGATCACCACGGTGCTGGACAGCTATGCACCGTTCTTCGATCCGCGCTTCGTCGCCGCCACCGTGGCTGCAAACTGACGGCTCAGCGAAGAAGCACGGAGACAGGAGCATGACGCTCGCGATCGAACACGGCAGCATCACCTACCCCGGGACCAACGGCAAAGACGTGAGAGCCCTGTCGGACGTGTCCCTGGAAATTCCGGCGGGCGCGCTGGTGGTGGCGCTGGGCGCCTCCGGTTGCGGCAAGACCTCGCTGCTGAACGTGATGGCCGGATTCCGTTCCCTGACCGCCGGCCGGGCCAGCTTCGGGGGCAAGCCGATCGCCGGGCCGGGTGCCGATCGCGGCGTCGTGTTCCAAAAGGATACGCTCTATCCCTGGCTGAACGTTCGCGACAATGTCGCGTTCGGGCTGCGCCTCCAGGGATGGAAGTCGGCGGCGCGGCACCCCCGCGCCGCCGAACTCCTCGATCTGGTTGGCCTCGCCGACTTCGCCGATGCGGCGCCCCATCAGCTCTCCGGCGGCATGCGCCAGCGCGTCGGCCTGGCCCGCGCGCTGGCGACCGATCCCAAGATGCTGCTGATGGATGAGCCGTTCGGCGCGCTCGATTCGCTGACCCGCGAATCCATGCAGGAACTGCTGGTCGAGATCTGGGCTCGCACGCGCAAGAGCGTCTTCTTCATCACCCATTCGATCGAGGAAGCGCTCTTCCTCGGGACCGAGATCGTGGTGATGTCGCCACGACCGGGCCGCATCGTGCAGCGCTACGCGACCAACTTCGTCCATCGCGTCGCCGGCGGCGAAAGCCCCGGTGCTGTGCGCGCCGATCGCCACTTCATCGCGCTGCGCGAAGAGATTCGCGCCGTTATCCATGAAACCGGGAAGCAAAGCCATGACCGATCTGTCGCTGTTGCAGCTTGAGGCGCTGGCCGAAGGACCGAAAGCCGTCCGCTTTCCCATCGTCGCCGCGCTGCATCGCGTCCCCATCGGTCTCTATTCGACGCTGGCCCTGCTCGGCGCGTGGCAACTGACCGCCAGCCTGCATCTGGTGCCGCCCCTGTTCCTGCCGGCGCCGATCGACGTGGTCCGGCAATTCATCGCCGTCGCCGGCATCGGTTTCTCGAACGCTACGCTGTGGGAGCATGCGGCGACCAGCCTGCAGCGTGTCTTCATCGCTTTCGCGCTGGCCGCCGGCATCGGCGTGCCATTGGGCCTGCTCATGGGGATCAACCGCTGGGCGCGCGGCCTGTTCGCGCCGCCCATCGCCTTTTACTGGCCGATCCCGCCGCTGGCTTATCTGCCGCTCATCATCATCTGGCTCGGCATCGGCGAGGCGGCAAAGGTCACGCTCATCGCGCTGGCCATGTTCGCGCCCATCGTGATCGCCGCGCAGGCCGGCGTGCGCTCCGTCTCGGAGGGGCGCGTCCAGGCGGCCTTCTCCCTCGGCGCCACGCGCACGCAGGTCTTTTTCCATGTCGTTGCCCGCGGCGCGCTGCCGGAGATTCTGACCGGCCTGCGCATCGCCATCGGCGCCGGCTGGGGGACTCTCGTTGCCGCCGAGTTGGTGGCGGCGACCAAAGGCCTCGGCTTCATGACCCTGTCGGCGGCGCAGTTCCTGGTCACCGAGGTGGTGTTCGTCGGCATCTTCACCATCGCCGCCCTCGCCATCCTGTGCCTCGGCGCGTTGCGCCTGGCCGAACGCATCCTGACGCCCTGGAAGGGCAAGGAATGACTTTCCCCGCAACCCGCAACGGAGATCAAAGATGAGTAGCGTCGTCCTGCGACATGTCCCCGAATCCCATTTCGACCGGCCAGCTACCGAAATCACCGTCACGCCCCTCAACCCCACCTTCGTGGCCGAGATCGGCAATGTCGATCTGTCGCGCCCGCAAGATGCGGAGACCATCGCCCGCATCCGCGACGCGCTGGTCGAGCACAAGCTGCTGCTGTTCCGCGGCCAGAAGCTGACGCCGCGGCAGCAGCGCGACTTCGCCGCGCATTTCGGGCCCCTGCATGTGCATCCGCTGCTGAACCACGATGCGGAGCTGGCGGAGATCATCGTTCTGGATTACGACCGCGATCGCCCGCCCGAGCCGGACGAGTGGCACACCGACGTGACCTTCATCCAGACGCCGCCTTTGGGTTCCATCCTGCATGGCGTGGTTATCCCGGAGGTTGGCGGCGATACCTTGTTCTCCGATCTGGCCGCCGCCTATGCCGCCTTGTCGGAGCCGCTGCGCACGTTCCTGCACGGCCTCACCGCGCGGCACGATTTCACCAAGAGCTTCCGCGCCAGTACCTATTACGGCGAAGCGGAGGACAAGGAGAAATGGGCTAAGGCGCGCACGAACAACCCGCCGGTCAGCCATCCGGTGGTGCGCACCCACCCGGAGACCGGCATCAAGGGCCTGTTCGTGAACGAGGGCTTCACCACCGAAATCGAAGGTCTGAACAAGGACGAGAGCCGCGTGCTGCTCGACCTGCTGATCGCGCACCAGGCCAAGCCGCAATTCACCTATCGCCACCGCTGGCGGACCGGCGACGTGCTGTTCTGGGACAACCGCATCACCCAGCACATGGTGGTGGCCGATTACTGGCCGCAGCGCCGCCGCATGCATCGCGCCACGATCCTGGGCGACCGGCCCGTCTGATCGAGCTCCGATCCAACCGGACCTCCGCGGCTCTCCCGCCGTGCGCCTGGCTCGACGGCCTGATCTCCGTCGAGCCGTTTTTTTATGCCGGCCCGATGAGCGGCCGCGGCATGACATGGGGGTCGGCGATGTTGATGGCCATGTCGATGGCCACGCCGTCACTGCTCAACGGAAAGAAGCCGCTTTCGCTCGCCCCGGTGCGGCCGCGATCATGCGGCCAATCTTCCCGCGTCCACTCGAAATAGAGATGGACCGGGGCGTTCTCCGCGGCGACGCGCCGATAGCATTCCATCAGCTCCCGCTCGATCAGGAAGCCGCACTCGTCGAGATAGCGATTGGTGAAATCCGCGCCGTGCGATTCCACGACCCGCGTGCCGACCAGCCGGTAGCGCACCCGAAAGGGCGCCGGCTCGAGCGCCACGATCACCAGATAGGGCAGCAGATGCCGGAGCTCCAGAGGATCGATCGCGCCGCGCCTGGGCGCCACGCCGCTGCCGCGCTTGCTTTTCCAGTAGCCGGCGAACTCGCGGACCATCTGAGACGTGATCTGGTCGGCGTCGATGAAAAGGCAGCGGCTGTCCATGTGCGCGGCATCCTGTACCGCCGCGCCACATGCGTCCAGCTTTGCCGCATCGGCGCCCGCATAATTTAACAAACACGCAGTCGCGATCACAAACGCTTATGGAGATGAGCCGCCGCTATCGCGGATCGTCGCCCGCCAATTGCTGGCGCAGGCCCGGGACCAGGCCGGCATCGGCCAGCAGGTGCGGCGCCTCGGAATCCAGGATCGCGCGGAACAGGTCTTTGCGCAGACGGTCGGGATCGATGCCCACCGGATTATGCACGCCGACCGCCGACATCAGCACGTCGACGCAGCGGTCGGCGGCATTGAGGCGGCCCCAGAGATAATCATGCTCGCGCCAGGCGCGATTGAAGAAAGCGCCGAAATTCATCAGCGAGGTGCCTTTCAGCACGATCTTCCCGGCGCCGATCCCCTGCGCGTCGGCGGGGCTGATGCGGTCCACCAGCACCTCGTTGATCTCGTCCATGTCCGTCCATTGCAGGATGGGAAAGGTGATGAGGTCATAGAAGGCGAATCCGACATAGGACATCGCCACCGCCCGGCGCGCGCTCGGCGCCAGATAGGCGAGGCCCATCAGCGAAATGATCTCATCCAGGTCCTTGTCGATCTGGACCAGCCCCATGACCTGTTCCAGCCGGGCCAGCGAATCGGCCGCCGCCGGTTCGCCCGTGGCGGCGCCGCGCGCGATGGCAATCGCCGCCACGCTTACGGGGTCCTCATCCTTCATGTGATAGGACGACGCGTCCCACAGCCGAGACAGCCGGTCGACCACCTCGTACAGCGCCGCCTTGAGATCGTCGATCGCCCGGGATTGCTGATTCTCTTCGCCGTCACCCGCGGAACGATAGAGCTCGTTCAGCCGGCGGATCACGAACCGCACGCGGCGGGTGCGGAAATCGACATCGAAGCCGCGCAGGAACGGCACCAGACGGCCCGCGCCGTCTCCGTCCTGCTGGGCGATCCAGCCATCCAGCGCGCGCCCGATCGCCGCGGAATCGGCGGGTGCGCCATGGCTGGCGGCCAGTGCGGCAATCAGCTCGGCCATACGCTCCACCAGGCGGCGCAGTTTCAAGGTCTGATAACTGAGATAGGCATAGCCGGCGCCGGCATGGGCCTGGGCGTTGGCCTCGCTGCGATAGCGGCCGATTTCGGCGATGGTCGGCGGATTGTCGGGATTGGCATCGATGATGGCGTCGACCAGGCGCTCGACCTGCGGGTCGGCGCCCGCCAGGATCTCCGCCATGCGCCGGGCGCGTCCGTTCCATTCCTGGATCGCCAGCAGATCGTCGGCGATCGGCTCGTTGCGCGGGATCGCCGCCAGCGCCGTCAGGATGGTGCGGAAAAAGCCCGGCGTCCCGCCATCGCCGCGCGAAGCGGCCTCGCGCTGCGGGTTGGGGTCGACATAGATGATGCGGCGCACCACTTCGCGGCTGGCCGGGCGGTTGCCCAGCGCGTGGATGACCGGCGAGAAGGGCTTGTTCATCACCACGCTGCCGTCGATGAAATAGCCGCCGCCGTTCGCATCCGCGAGCAGCAGCTTGTCCTTGACCAGGCGCCCGCGCGACGGCCAGGAGCGGCCGCGCGCCGCCAGCACGCGGTCCATCTCGGCGATGGTGGCCGGCGGAAAGGCGCCCGGGAACGAGGCCGTCGCGCGCGCCGCGAACACCAGCGAGGGCACGTCGCCGTTGTTGAACTCGCTCGACATCTCGCCCGACAGGCCGCGCCGGCAGGTGAAGCAGACGATGCGCCGATGCTCGGTCTCGTCGACGCTCGGCGGATCGTGCAACTCGATCCGGTGGCGGTGGCCGCGATAATCCGTGAGCGTGACGAACAAATCCAGCCGATGGCCCGGCGGCAGCAGGCAGCCGTCGGCGGGCACGCGGTCCTCCATGCGGTCGCAGGCATCCAGCATCCAGCCGCTGAATTTCTCGCCGGAGAAAGGCGGCGTGAACCATTGCGCCTGGATGAATTGCTTCAGCTTGCTGCGGGTTTCCGGATCGGCGACCTGGCGGCCGAAGCGATTGGTGACGAAGCGGTCGATCAGCGGCGCCAGCGGCATCTTGCCCAGGCGCCCGAGCCAGCTTCCCGGCGCCGACAGGCTGGTGACGTCGGCATTCTTCAGCCACAGATCGCGATGCGGTTCCAGCGGCAGGTCATGCGCCAAGGCCCGCGCCAGCATGACACCGTTGATGCCGCCCGCCGAGGCGCCGGAGATCAGATCGACCACCACGCGCAATTCGATGCCGGGCGCCAAGGCGCGGAACAGGTCGTAATAGACCGCCGTCGAATCGCCCGCCGGCCGCTGCGCGTCCAGGTCGCTGTCGCTGATGGCGCGCGACTGCGCCGCCCGGAACAGCTTCGACGCGCGCACCAGATTGAGAATCTCGCGGGTGACGCCATGGATATAGACCGCCAGCGACACGCCGCCATACAGCACGACCGCCAGCCGGACCTCGATCTGCTTCATTCTGCCGGCTTCTTCATTCCGCTGACGTCATCGGCTGCATCTGCCCCGTGATCTTCGGCGCCATACTGCCCGAGCCGGGCGAGTCCCGGCCAGATTCTAGCCGCCAGCAATGTGGGAATGGTGAACGGGGCCGCATATGAGCCACATATAGACCGGCCGAGACGCCGGCATGGTTCGAAAACGCGAGAATTTTCCGCGATTTAGGACTCAAAGCCCTCGGCTAGCCGACCGGCCAGACCAGCAGCAGCGTCGGCACCGCGACCACGATCACCAGCAGGGAGAGCGGCGCGCCGAGGCGGGCATAGTCGCCGAACTTGTAGCCGCCGGGGCCCATGACCAGCGTGTTGCACTGATGCCCGATGGGGGT
>DASZQC010000468.1:0-3669 GCA_035549815.1 Dongiaceae bacterium | reverse complement strand
GCCTCTATCCCCAAGAGAGGCGAAGCCGACGGCAGCCGCAGGCCCTCGCGGCTGCCGTTTTTTTTTACTCCCTCATCTCGCGCGATCGAATGCCAGGCGGCGGATCTCCGGCCGCAGCGTCTGGTCCTGCTTGCGGCGCAGTTCGGCACGGAAGGCCTGGGGCGTCTGGTCGAATTGCTGCCGGAAGGCGCGCGAGAAGACCGAGCCATAGGAAAAGCCGCAGGCGATTGCCACTTCGCCGATGCTGAACTCCTCATAGAACAGCATGTTGCGCGCCGCCTGCAGCCGGATGCGCAGGTAAAGCCGCATGGGCGTCACGCCGAAATGCCGGCGGCTCAAACGGATCAGCGAGCGCGGCGAGGTCTTGAGCTTGGCCGCGAGCTGATCGAGCGACAAGGCGAAGTCCAGGTTGCTCTCCATCAGCGCCACCAAGCGCTCCGCCAGGCTGCCGTGCCGCCTCGCGCCGGACGCGGGGGGCGAATCCGGCCGCTGGGGCGTCGGCGCTGCGCGGGGCGTGTGGACCAGGGCGTTCGCCACTTCGTTGGCCAGGGCGCCGCCATAGAGGCGGCCGATGATGTCCAGCATCAGGTCGAGCGCGGCGACCCCGCCGGCGCTGTACATCCGGCGATCGTCGACCAGATAAAGCTGGTCGCGAATCCGCGCCTTGGGGAAGCGTTCGCGGAAGGTGGCATTTGCCTCCCAGTGCAAGATCGTGTCGCGTGCCCCGACCAGCCCGGCCTGTGCCAGGGCGAAAGCGCCGGTGTCGAAGGCGCCGAGATTGGCGCCGAAGCGCGCCAGGCCGCGCAGCAGCCCCAGGAAATGCGACGAGTTGCGCTGGGTCGGCAGATTGCTGGCGAAGAGCAGCGCATAGATCATGCCGGGGTCGCCGCCCGCCTGATCGGATAACGGGCCATCGACCGGCATCCACATCCCGTTGCTGGCGCGGACCGGCGCGCCGGTTTCCGACAGGAAACGCCAGCGGAACAGCTCCCGCCCGCTATTCTGGTTGGCGATGCGCAGGGCCTCGCTCGCCATGATCAGGGCGCTCATCGGGAATTCTGGCTGCAGCACGAACAGGAAGGTCGGCAGCGACTTGGACGCGCTGGCCTTGGCCGTGCGGCGGGTGTCCGGGCCTGATGCCCGCGCGCTGCCTGCCATCTTTCCCTCCTCGGCACTCGGTTTGGCAATATTTGGTAACCAAGTGTCATTTTCTGTCAATGCGTGGGCCGGGATCGGTTGAAGGATGATGGCGGGAGAGGCGCCGCGTGGCGGGGGCCGAGACAGGGCGAAAACGCCCGATCGCCTATACGACCATCGCCGCGACGATCCCGCACTGTGCGAAACAAAATCGGACCAGCCGCAGAAGCGCGATTCTGCGGGCGAGGTGGCTTGTGCCTCGGTCCGGTCGCGAGCGATGGGGCAGGTGGGTGTGGATCCGAAGGTTCTGAAATCCCGGTTGGAGGGCTGCTACGTCACCATCCCGACGCCGTTTGCGGACCAGCCGGGTCTGCCGGTGGACGAGGCGGCTTTGCGCCGCTATGTGCGCTTCCTGGTCGACAACGGCTTGAACACGCAATACGCCACGTTCCTGGCCGGTGGCGCGGCGGGCGACTTCTCGACCATGACTTATGACGAGCGGGTGCGCGTCGCCGAGGTGGTGCTGGACGAGGTGAACGGCGCGGCGCCCGTGGCGATGGGCGCGCAGACCACCTCGACGGCGGAACTGGTGCGCATCGCCAAGGCCGCGCAGGCGCTGGGCGCGGATTTCATCCAGGTGTCGTGCCCGTTCTATTTCACCCATGTGGAGGCGGATTTCGAGGAGTTCGTGCGCGCCGCGGCGGAAGCGGCGCCGGAGATCGGCATCATCATCTACAACACCTTCTGGACCGCGACGAACGTATCGTTCGGCATGGTCGAGCGGCTTGCGCAGATCCCGAATGTCGTCGGCCTGAAATGGGCGACGCCGCGCACCGACGCGATGGAGTTCGAAGATGTGACCTCGCACTTCTCGCACCGCTTCACCGTCATCGACAACAACCTGTTCTTCGCCTACAGCGCCATGCCGGCCTTGGGCGCCAAGGCCTTCGAGGTGCATCTGTGCAACTTCTGGCCGGAATGGGGCATCAAGCTGATCGACGAGGTGAAGGGCGGCAACTACACCGAGATCGCCCGCATGCTGGTGAAGGAGGCGATGCCCTTCTACAAGCTGTGGGTCGAGATCGAGAAGAGCTTCACCAGCGGCGACGGCTATCTCGACAAGCTCTGCATGGAGCTGGTCGGCCTGCCCTCCAGCCGCTGCCGCCCGCCGACACGCGACGTGCGCGGGCCATACCGGGACAAGACGCTGGCCATGATGCGCGCCATCGGCGTGCCGCGCCTGGTCGCGCGCTAGGGGGTCAAGGAGTACGGCCGGTCACAGCGAACGAACCGCGCCGCGTGCAACGAAGCAAGGGAGAGGGAACCATGACTCGATTTGTGAAGCGGTTTGCCGGAATGGCGCTGATCGCCGCAGCCGGAATGACCATCGCCAGCGTGGCGGCGCGCGCCGAGGACGATGTGCGGCTGCGTCTGAACTGGATGTACTACGGCTCGCATGCCGGCTTCGCGCTGGGCAAGGACAAGGGCTATTACAAGGAGCAGGGCATCAATCTCGACATCCGTTCGGGCAACGGTTCCGGCTCGGCGCATCGCCTGGTCGCCAACGGCGACAGCACTTTCTCTTACGGCTCCTGCGCCTCGATGACCAACCTGGCGGCGCAGGGCGCGCCGCTGGTTTCCGTCGCCGTCATCGACGCGATGGGCACCGAGGCGATCATCGTGCGCCCCGATGCCGGCGTGAAGGACATCAAGGATTTGAAGGGCAAGTCGCTGCTGACCACGGCCAATGCCGGCGTCAACACCTTCTTCCCGCTGGTCTTGAAGAATGCCGGCCTGGCGGAGAGCGATGTGAAGATCACCAATGTGCCGGACGGTGCGCTGGTCTCGTCTTATCTGCAAAGCGCCGGGGGATCGGTGGGCATCCTGGGTGGCCTTGACGACAAGCCGGCGGAGATCAAGGCCAATGGCGGCGCCGACCCGGTGGCCTTCCCCTATTCGGATTACGGCGTGAACCAGGTCGGCTATTGCATCGTCGCCAACAAGGAGACGGTGGAAAAGAACCCGGACCTGGTGAAGCGCTTCGTCGCCGCGACCATCAAGTCCTACAAGGAGGCCGAGAAGAACCCGGATGCGGCGGTCGCCTCCATGGCGGATATCGTCGGCGGCACCATGAACGAGGATGCCGGCAAGGCGCAGGCGCGCGCGGTGCTCGATGTCACGCTGGCTGTGCTGTACTCGGCCGCCAACAAGGACAAGGTGCTGGGTCTCAACGTGCCGTCGGATTGGGACGACATGCTCACGCTCATGAAGACCTACAATGACCTGAAGACGGATCAGCCGGCGACCGCCTTCTACACCAACGATTTCCTGCCGAAGTAGTCCTCCCTGGAAGATCGGCCGCGGGGCTGCCATCCCGCGGTCGATCATTTTGAGCGTTTCCGCACCGAGATCGGCTAGATTGCATTCATGGGCGCAGCGCTCGACATTCGCGGCATCACCACGACCTTCGGCGGCGGCGTGGGGGCGGTGCATGCCTTCGGTCCCGCCGATCTTTCGATCAGGACCGGCGAG
>DASZQC010000467.1:0-8334 GCA_035549815.1 Dongiaceae bacterium | reverse complement strand
CGCGCCAGCTTGCGCGCGGGGATGGCGATGACGCATTCGCCGCTGGCCTGCAAAGCGGCGAAGCTGTGATTGGCGCCGCTGACGACGCAGGCGATGGTCGGCGGCTCGAACTCCACCATCATGTGCCAGGACATGGTCATGACGTTGGGAACGGCGGCGCTCTTGCCGCGGCCCTTGCGCGCGGTGGTCAGCAGCACCACCGGCCCCGGCTCGATCAGTTGATAGACCTTCGCGAGCGGCAGCGGCCGAAACGCGGCGCCGCGCGCGCTCACTCTTCTTCCTCGTCCGAGCGCGCGCAGGGCCAGTTGGCCGGCGCCGTCACGCCGGCGGGCAGCTTGGTCGTCGCGTCGCCGCAGGTATCCTCGAGTTGTGCGCTGACCAGGCCCTTCACCGCGCTGAGGTCGGTGCCGCGCAGATCGGCGAGGTAGATTTCCGCGTCGGTGAAATCCGCGCCCGCCAGCTTGGCGCCGCGCAGGTTGGCGCGGGCCAGATAGGCGCGCTGCAGGTTGGCGTCGGTGAGGTCGGCGTCGGCGAGCTTGGCGCGGCCCATCTCCGCCTTGCCGAGGTCGGCGCCGCTCAGATTGGCGCCGGTCAAGTTCGCGCGGTGCAGCTCCACCTTCTGCGCCTTGGCGCCGCTCAAATCCGCCTGGCTCAGGTCCGCGCGGTCGAACATCGCCTTCTCAAGCGTGGCGCCGTTGAGCTTGGTCTCCACCAGCAGCACGCGGGTCAGCATGGCGCCCGACAGATCGGCGCTGCTCAGATCGGAGCCGCTCAGATCGCTGAAGCTGAGATCGGTGCCGGCCAGCCTGGCGCCCTGGAAATCCTCGCCGCTCAGCAGCAGCTTGGTCTTCACGCAATCCGCCCAATCGACGTTCGGCCCGGGATGGTCTTTGCACTTGGCCATGGCGGGCGCGGCAAGGCCAAAGGACAGCAGTGCGAAGATCGGAAAAGCGACGATCAGGGATCGTGACGTCATGGCACTCATATGGGGTCTGATCTGTGGCCGAGCAACAAGAGCGATCCTAGCGGCATAGCAGGATGCGCCCCGATCCGCCACTGCTGCGCCGCGCGCGCCGTCGTCGTGCACATTCGGGCGTGTCGCAAAATCCGGGCTCTGCATCGGCATTTTTCGCGGCGCAATATGCGCCCGCCCCGTCCATCATTGCTTAACCCACCCCTGCTAGCCTGGGTGTGATCAGTGCGCCCGCCGATTCGCCGGAGCCCAGGCCGCCCATGTTCAGATCCCACGAAATCAAGCACGCGGACTTCAAATTTCCGAGCCGCCACAGCAGCTTGTCGCCGAAGGCGCGGCTGGCGCTGGGGCTTCTGTGCGTGGCGGCGGGAATCCTGCCGGTACTGGCCTCGTTCGATATCGGCCCCCTGGGACGCGAGGCGATCAACGGCCCGGCCTGGCTGGGCGCCGCGGCGGGCGGCGTTTTCATCATCGCCGGCATCGCCCTGCTGCTGGGCGAGGATGGCAGCCGCAGCGATCATCCCCTGTCCTATGTCATGCTGGCTTGCGTGCTGGGGGCGCTGGCGGCGGCGGCGAACTGGATCGCCTTCGGCCCCGGCCCGCGCGAATGCACCATCGCCATCGATGCGCTGGAGAGCGCGACGCCGGCCAACGGGCTGCTGTGCCGCACCGGCTTCGCCATCGGCGCCGGCATCCTGGACGGGTTCCTGATCTGGCTGGCGGCCGGCGCCGCGCAGAAATTCGGCGCGCCCGGCATCATCGCCACCGTGCTGGAGCGGCTCGGCATCGTCGTGCTGGGCGTCGCGCTCGCCCCCATCGCCTTGCCGCTGGCGCTCTACCTGTTCGGCAAGGGCCTGCTCGGCGCCTTCGTCGCCTATTGCCGGACCGGCCAATGGCCGCGCAACGAGGCCTTCATCGCCCGTATGAAGGCGAAGCGCGACGCGGCGCAATAGCCTTTATTTCCGCGCCACGCTGCCGGCGATCGAGGCGATCACCTCCGATGCCTTGCCGAATTGCGGGTCCCGGTCGTTGATGCCGTGGCGCGCCGCCACATAGGCGAAGTCGATATACTCCGCCCACACCTGGCCGCTGCGATCCTCGAACACCAGCAGCCGCACCGGCCAATCGATGCCGGATTGCGGGTTCGAGGTGATGAACTGCGTGCCCAGCGCCGGATTGCCGAAGACCAAGAGGGTCGAGGGCCGCGTAGCGATGCCGGCATCAGCCGCCAGCTTCTGCTGATCCACCTCTTCGAAGAACATCAGGCCCTTCGCGGCGACATCGGCCTTCAGCCGCGTCACCGTTTCATCCATGCCATAGGCGCTGGCGACAGTGACCACGCCATAGGCGCTGGCGGCGGCATTGGGTGCCAGTTGGGACGAGGATTTGGAGGGCGATGAGGCCGCACAACCCGCAACGCTCAAGGCGAGTACCGCGGCGGCGCAGATTCCGGCAAGGCGCGAGGACATGATCGGCTCCGTATCGAGATCGGTCGCGCGCAGGCCGCACGACGCTTCATCTCCATAGTGGCGCATCCCGCGCCAGCCCGAAAATGCCGACGGCCTATGATCTCCATGCCGGTCGCCTATCGCTTCCGCCGGCTGTGGCGCGCGAGTTGGCACCGAAACTCCGAACGGTAGACGGCCGCGTCACTTGCGCCAGGGACTGAAGGCAGCGGCGCAACGCGGCCCGTGCCTGCTGCGCGAGGCTTTGCCCAAGGCGGCGCCAATCATCCTGGAGCCGATGATAAGTGTCGTCACGCTGACGCCACAGGACTGCATGGCCGACGTAATCGCGACTTGAATTCTGGTCGTGCCGCTTGCCAACCCTGTTCGGCCGCCAACCCATCCTTCGCACCGCGACGCACGGCCGCCCGCAGCCCTGAGCGGCTAGGCGCCGCCGCTACCCGCGCACCAGCACGGCGCCCGGCGGCACCTGGTATTGCAGCTTGCTGCATTTGCCGACCGGGCCCTGGTGTCCCGGCGGCTGGCCGGGGTACCAGATGCGGCACTTGCCCGGCGGTGGCATGTGGCCGGGCGGGATATGGAGCGCCTGCGGCGCCGGTTGATAGCCGCCTTGGTAGACCGGCCTCGGCTCGTGATAGACCGCGCAGCCCGCCAGCAGCGCGCCGAGCGCCAGCGTCACCGCCAGAATTCCCGTCCACGATCCTGTCCTCCTCATCTGGGCTCCGTGCCTTGTTGCGTCCGGCCGAAGGGTGGCCGTCCTTCCCTGAACGGCCGGTGAACCCGCTCCCGGCGGCGGTTCCGCCTCAACAGAACGTGACCGGCTTCACAGCAGCGGCGGCCTCGTCTATGGCTGATGGGCGGGGACGAGGCACGGGGATCAGGGGCGGGGAAAGGGCATGAGCGCGGACAGCATCGCGGCCGAGGAAGCCGTCGGTCAATCCTTGGACGGCAAACAGCGCGACGCCTTCGAGCGCATCCTGAGCGCCAACCTTTCGCGCATCGTCGACCTGATCAAGTTCGCGGAGACCAAGAACGCCGCGCTGCTGACCTTTTCCGCCTTCTGGATCCTGGCGCTGATCAACCTCCTGGCGAGCGGTCGCGAACTGCCGAGCGGGTTCGTCGGCGCCTTCCTGGTCGCACTGCCGCTCTTCGCCAGCTCCGCCTTCGTCTGTGTGCTGGCCTTCGTGCCCAAGATCGACATCCAGCATCGCCAGACGCGCGGCCGCGCGCCTGCGCAGACGGGCGACCAGAACCTGCTGTTCTTTTCCGACATCGCCCGCGTGCCGTTCGCCGGATACGAGGCCGCGGCGCGGGCGCGCTACTTCTCCGAGCCGACGGCGGCGCCAAGCGCCGCCTACATCCGCGACCTGGCGCGCGAGGTCGCGGTCAATGCGCGCATCGCCGATCGCAAGTTTCGCCTGTTCCACTGGGCCGCATGCATCATGTCCATCGCCATCGCGGTGCTGGTGGCGCCCGGCCTGTGGCACCTCGTGATGTGGATCGCCGGCTGAGAACTCAGCCTTTGAAGGCCGCCTCCGCGAGGCCCTTCACGCCGGGCTCGAAGGCGAAGATGCTGCCCGATTGCGGCTGCGGCTTGCCGCCGATCGCCGCCGAGGTCACATAGCAGATATCGAGGTTCGGCCCGCCGAAGGCCGGACAGGTCGGCTGCTTGACCGGTAGCTTCACCACGCGCTCCACCTTGCCCTTCGGGTCGAAGCGCGTGACGTTCCAGCCGCCCCAATAGGCGACCCACACGCCGCCTTCGGCATCGACTGTCGCGCCGTCGGGCGCGCCTTCTTCCTGCGGCCGCTGCACGAAGACGCGGCGGTTGGCGATCTCGCCGCGCGCCGTGTCGAAGTCCCAGGCCCAGATCGTGTGCGCCCAGGAATCCGCGTAATACATGGTGCGTCCGTCCGGGCTCCAGCACAGCGAGTTGGAGCAGATGATGCCGTCGACCATCCGCTTGGCCTTGAGGTCGGTGCCCAGGCGATAGAGCCCGCCCGACGGTTGTTTCTCCAGGTCGTCCATGCTGCCGGCCCAGAAGCGCCCCTGGCGGTCGGGCTTGCCGTCATTGAAGCGATTGTCCGGCAGATGCGCCTCCGGATCGGTGATCGCGTCCCACTTGCCGCCCGCGGAGTCTTTCGAGTCGGGATCGAAGAAATGGAAACCGCTCTGCAGCGCCACCACCAGGCCGCCTGTCTCGCGCACCGCCAGCGATCCCACCATGGCGGGCGCCTGGAAAATCTCGTCGCGCCCGGTCGCGGGGTCGAAACGATGTATCTCCTTCTGCCGGATATTGACCCAATAGAGGCGCTGCGCCCGATGGTCCCAGAGCGGGCCCTCGCCCAGTTCCGCCCGGACATCCAGCACGCAGGTCACGTCGGTCATGGTGAAACTCCCCCTGATCTCCCTGTTGGCGCGAGTGTGCGCGATCACCGGGACCGGAATCAATGCGCCCGCGGAATGATTATTATGATCACGCGCGCCCGCGCCTTGCGATCCGCGCCCACATTTCGTAAAGCGGAACAAAGCATCAGGGGCTACCGCCGCATGAGCATCGAGATCCTGGTCGCCGCGCCGATCTATCCGGCGACCCTGGCCGCCTTGAGCCGGGCCTACAAGACGCATCATCTGTGGCAGGCGCCGGACCGCGCCGCGCTGCTGGCGGAGCTGCGGAATCGTGCGCGCGCCATCGTCACCAGCGGCGGCGCCGGCGCGAATGCCGCGCTGATCGACGCATTGCCGAAGACGGAGATGATCGCCTGCTTCGGCGTCGGTTATGACGCCATCGACCTCGACGCGGCCAAGGCGCGCGGCATCGCCGTCACCAACACGCCGGATGTGCTGACCGACGACGTCGCCGATCTGGCGCTGGCGCTGATCCTCGATTCCCAGCGCCGCATCAGCCGCGGCGACCGCTATGTGCGCGCCGGCAACTGGCTGAAGGGCGGCATGGAGCTGGGCGTCGCGCTGACCAACCGCAAGCTCGGCATCGTCGGGCTGGGGCGCATCGGCCTGGCAACGGCGAGGCGCGCCGAGGCCTGCGGCATGAAGATCGCCTATCACGGGCCGCGCAAGAAGGACGCCGTGCCCTATCCGTATTTCGCCAGCCTCGTCGACCTGGCGCGGGACAGCGACATCCTCTGCCTCACCTTGCCCGGCGGCGGCGACACGAGGCACCTGGTGAATGCGGAGGTGCTGGCGGCGCTTGGCCCCCAAGGCACTCTGGTCAATGTCGCGCGCGGCTCCGTGGTCGATGAGGCGGCTTTGGTCGCGGCGCTGCAGTCCGGCGCTCTGGGCGCCGCGGCGCTCGACGTCTTCGAGGACGAGCCGCGCGTGCCGGCGGCGCTGATGGCCATGGAGAACGTCACGCTGCAGCCGCATGTCGGCAGCGCCACCCATGGTACGCGCGCCGCGATGGGCCAATTGGTCCTCGACAATCTGGCGGCGCATTTCGCCGGCCGCCCGCTCCTCACCCGCGTGGCCTGAGACCGTGCCCGACACGCCGCGCCACGCATCATCTTGGCCGCCCATCATCGTCGTGATGGGCGTCTCCGGCGCGGGCAAGAGCACGGTGGCCGAGCAACTGGCGGCGCGGTTCCGCTGCCCCTTCGCCGATGGCGACGAGTTCCACTCCGCTTCCAATATCGCCAAGATGCGCGCCGGCACGCCGCTGACCGACGCCGACCGCCAGTCCTGGCTGGAAGCGATCGCCGCGCGGATCAATGTCTGGCGCGCCGGCGGCGGTGGCGGAATCGTCGCCTGCTCGGCGTTAAAGCGCGCCTATCGCCGCATCATCACCGGCGGCAAGCCGGATGTAACTTTGGTTTACCTGCGCGGCGATCCGGCGCTGATCCATCGCCGCCTGATCGAGCGGCGGCATCATTTCATGCCCGCCAGCCTGCTGGACAGCCAGTTCGCCACGCTGGAGGAGCCGGGCGCGGACGAACATCCGATCGTGCTCGACGCGGCGAAAGCCGCGCCGGACCTGGTGGCGGACGTGTGGGGCGCGTTGCACGGCGACCGCGTGACGGACCGGCGCGCATAGGGCCGCCCGGTCGCCGGCCGCCGATATTGCAGCCGCCAATATTGAGGGCCTCGATATTGACAGCCTCGATATTGACAGGCGCGATTTTCGCGCGTGGAATCGCCCCTTCATATAAGTCAGATGCATAAGTCGCTGGCCGGATGTCCGAGACGTCGCATCTTTTGCTGGTTTATGAATCCGCCGCCGAGGTGCAATCGCGCGACATTGCCGACCTGCACGATTATTGGCGCGCCAAGCGCGCCGGCCGCGCGATGCCGCAGCCGGGCGATATCGATCCGGCGGATCTGCCGGACCTGCAACCCAGCATGATCACCGCCGAATACAGCAGCGCTCCGTTCCGCGTGCGCTATCGCCAGGCCGGCACGACCCAGGTGCATTACAGCGGCGAGGATATCAGCGGCCATTTCCTGGACGAGCTGAACTGGTCCGAGAGGGAGCTGGTGGCGGAGATCCATGAGCGCGTCTGCCGCACCCGCGCACCGGTCTTCGGCCGCTATCAATGGGATTTCCGCGACGGCCTGCCCGGCTTTTCCGAGTTCGGCATCTTTCCCCTGTCGGCGGACGGAACCCATGTGACCCAGGGTGTCAGCCTCGACGATTATTCCTTCTTCGAGCAGCAGCTGGGCCGCGCGCGCTAAATGCCGCAGCCGGCCATTAAGGCCACTCCTGTCACCCTTTTGTCAGGTTGCCTTGCCTACCATTCGACTGGTTAATGAACCCAAGTCAATGAACGCGGGGGCGGAGATTGACACGCGGCGTTCGATGTGGAATGCCACGTCCACACCTCAAGGAGAACTGGCTGATGCTCCCTCCGGTTAACGATGACCGCGACTACACGCCCTTTGTCCGGCAATTCGAGGAGCGCGGCCACGCCCGCATTCCGCTGACCCCTTCCCTGGCTCGCGATATCGACAACATCTACCGGCTCGGCGAGGTCTTCTTCGCCCAGTCCGAGGCCGAGAAGCAGCGCTACTCGATGCAATCCTTCGTCGAAGGCTATCGCGAGTTGGGCCCGGAATATTCCCAGGTGCCGGAGCGGCCGGACCTCACGGAATCCTTCTCCGCCTGGAACCGCAACCGCGGCCGCCCCGAGGTCGAAGCGACCTGCGGCAACGTCGAGCTGCATCGCGCGCTGCGCGAAGTCTCCGACCAGATGTCGCTGCTGGTGCGCGGTCTGTTCCGCGCCATGGCGCGGGCCTGGGGTCCGGCCGACGCGCCCGAGCTCGGCTTCTATAACGGCACTTACATCCAGGTGAACTATTATGAGCCGGCGCGCCACAGCGCCGAGCTGCTGCAGGATTCGCACGAGGACGCACATCTCCTGACCCTGATCCGGTCCAACGCGCCGGGCCTGGAGATCGAGATCGACGGCAAGTTCGTGCCGGCCGGCGCCGACGGCAACGAGATCGTGGTGATGCCGGGCAGCCTGCTGTCGCTGATGACCGGCTACAAGATCCAGCCGATGTATCACCAAGTCCGCAACAACCGCCGCAAGCAGCCGCGCTCCTCGCTGATGCTGTTCGTCAATCCGGAGATCAACCAGGTTCTCGAGCCCTGGATCAGGAACGAGAGCAATGCCGGCATCGACATCATCGAGCGCGCGAACGAAGGGCCGAAGCAGTTCGGCATGCCGACCCTGGTCGACGGCACCGAAGGCGTCGCCTTCCCGGAGCTGATGGAGCACAAGGAAGAAGTGCTCGCCAAGGCCGAGCGCACACCACAGGCAGCCAAGGTCGGCTGACCGCGGCAGGCGCTGCTTCAGCTACAAGCCTCTTGTTACTCTCCCTTCGGACGAAGAGAGATACAGCCATTTAAAGGGCTCGCGATGATTCCCTCCCCCCAGCTTG
>DASZQC010000466.1:0-2017 GCA_035549815.1 Dongiaceae bacterium | reverse complement strand
CCTGCGGGGCAGGGAGTAGGTGAGGAGAGCGTTTCCCTTCCCGTCATTACCGGGCCGCCGCGTCAGCGGCGAGACCCGGTAATCCAAGTGCCGTTGTCGCGTGCTCCATGCAAACTTGGATCGCCGGGTCTTCGCCCAGCGATGACGAAGGGAAGGGGACTCAGCCTACTTCCCATCCCACGGCGTCAGCGCGCCGCGCTTGGCGGCGCGTTGTTCGGCGGCGGGCACCTTGAAGTCGTGCTTGAAGGGCGCTGACTCGAAGGAGCCGTAGGCCGGGTTGGGCAGCATGATCCAGTCATGGCCCCAGCGCGCCTTGTCGGCCTCGTAGCTCGCCAGCCGCTCGTCCTCGGTGCCCTTATAGGCGTCGCTGAAATCGCCGAAATTGTCGCCGACCAGCAGCAGCACGCGGTAATCCTTCGCCACCACGGCGCGGCGCGTACCCTTGGCGGAACCCCAATCCGGCTGCTCCTTCGCGCTGAGGAAGGTGTCGACATTGCCGCCCATGGGAAAGCCGTACTTCGTCATCACTTCGCGTGTCGGGTCCTCTTCTTCCTTGGTGCGGTTGCTGATGTAGAAGACCTTCACGCCCTTGGAATCGGCGTATTTGGTGAACTCCACCGCGCCCGGGATCGGCGTCGAGGTTTCCGATTTCACGAACTGGGTCCAGGTCTTGGGATTGAAGCTCTCGCCCGCGGTGATCAGCCAGGCCTGGTAGCCGGAATTGTCCAGGATCGTCTCGTCCGCATCCAGGATCACCGCCGGCGGCAGGCCCTGATAGGCGCCTGTCTGCTCGGCCGGCGCGGCGGTCCAGTTCTTGTCCGCCAGGGCCTGGTCCAGCCGGATCTGCGCCAGGGCGAAGGCGCCCAGCGCGTTGGCCTTGTACTCGACCGAACGCTGCATCCACAGCACGGCATTCAGCGTGTCGTTGGCCGGCGCATCCTGCGCCAGCGCGCCGCCGAGCGGCGACAAGGCGAGGCACGCGGCGAAAGCGAGGAGGGGCCGAAGGCGGAATGAGGTCATGGTCCGATGCTCCCTGTTTTTGAATGACTTGGTTGCGTAATAGAACTGACATCAAAGCTTAGGAGGAAGTTCGCAGCGACCGCAATATTCGAACCTTCAGACGGTCTCGGACCGGGTAGCGGCGGGGCCTGCTGGCTGCCGGAGTGTCGGGCCGGGCCCGATTCCGACCCCAAACCTGTGAATTTCACATCCGCCCGGGCGTGATGAGGCGCACTTGCGTCGGCGGCGCACATGCGATACGCGAATATTACGGAATTATGACGGCGCCCGTGGTGAGTCGGGCAGCCAGAGAGTCGGTCTCCCCGGTCTATGATTTTCTTGATCAATCTTCTCGGCGCGGCGGCCCTGCTGCTGTGGGGGCTGCGCATGGTGCGCACCGGCGTGCTGCGCGCCTTCGGCAGCCAGCTCCGCAACTTCCTCAGCCACGCGATGGGCAACCGCTTCACCGCGTTCCTGGGCGGTCTCGGCGCCACCATCCTGCTGCAATCCTCCAGCGCCACGGCGCTGATCACCTCGTCCTTCGCTTCGCGCAAGGTGGTCGGGGCGGCGGCCGCCCTCGCCATCATGCTGGGCGCGGATGTCGGCACCTCGCTGGTGGCGCAGGCCTATGCCTACAAGGTCGCCTGGATCTCGCCGCTGCTGATCCTGGCCGGCTGGTTCATGTTCAACCACATCACCGACAGCCGCACCCGCGACCTGGGCCGCGCCATTGTCGGGCTCGGCATCACCTTGCTGGGTCTGCAGCTCTTGACCCACGCGGCGGAACCCTTGCGCGACGCGCCGGTGGTGCCGGTGATCCTGCAGACCATGGCCGATACACCGATCTTCGGCCTCATCGTCGGCGCGCTGCTGACAATCGCCTCCACCTCCAGTCTCGCCATCGTGCTGCTGATCGTGTCCTTCGCGTCGCACGGGCTGGTGCCGATCGAGCTGGCCTACGCGCTGGTGCTGGGCGCCAACCTGGGCAGCGCTTTCATGCCGATCATGGCGACCTTCT
>DASZQC010000465.1:0-16335 GCA_035549815.1 Dongiaceae bacterium | reverse complement strand
GCCGCGCCACATAGGCCTCGCCGCTCGCCAGCTTGTCCAGGTCGAGCACCGGCGCGCAGAACCGGCGAATCATCAGGCCCAGCGGCTTCTGGAATTCGCTGGTGCCGTCCGGCGGCGGCAGGTAGCTCTCGCTGAACAGGGCCTGGAAGCCCTTGTAGTCCAGCTCCGCCGGCGACACGCCGTGGCAAGGATGATCGATCAGCGGCAGGTCGCGAATGAACTCAAGGGGGATCTCAGTAGGCATTGGTGTAACGCTCGCACATATGTTCCGGACTCTTGTCGGCGAACATGGACATCTCCATCCGCTTCACCGCCACATAGGCTTCGTAGAAGGTCGGCGACATCCAGCCCTTTACGATCGCATCTGCGTCCAGCGCCGCCAGCGCCTCGTCCAGCGATGAGGGCAGCTCGACGATGCCAAGAGTCTTGCGCTCTGCGTCGGACAGCTCCGCCGGATCCTTGTCGCAATTGGGCGGCAGCGGCAGCTTGTCCCGAATGCCGGCGAGGCCGGCATTCACCAGCGCGCCGATCACCATATAGGGGCTCGCCGTGCCATCGGGGATGCGGATCTCCATGTTGAAGGCGCCGCTGCGCCGCGCCGGGTCGCGCTCCGGCGACGGGCACACCCGCACCGCCGCCTCGCGGTTCTGGATGCCGAAGGCGCTGTAACCGCAGCTCCAGTGATGCGGGCCAAGGCGCAGATAGGAGACCGGGCTCGGCGCCATCAACGCGCACAGGGCGCGCATGTGCCGGACGACGCCGGCGATGAAATGCTGCGCCACTTCCGAGGTCTCGCCCGGACCTTTCGGATCATAGGCACCGTTGCTGCCGTCCTTGGCGCGGAAGCTGAAATGCACATGGGCGCCATTGCCGACGGCGCCCGGCAGCGGCTTGGGCGTGAAGCTGGCGCGCAGGCCCAGGCGCCGCGCCGCCTCGCGGATCACCTCGCGCGTGATGATGGCGCGGTCGCCCGCCATCTCGCCCGCGGCGGGGCCGCAGGAGATTTCGTACTGCAGCACGCCATATTCCGGCTCGACGGTTTCCAGACCAACCTTGGCCGCCAGCAGCGCCTTGGTCACGTCGCGCACGAAGGCCGCGTTGATGCGCACCTGCTCCAGCGAAAAGGGCACGCACCATTTGGCGTCGCCGCCGCTGAGCAGGAACTCATGCTCGAAGGCGGCCATGAATTGCAGGCCGGTCGCCGCCTCGAAATCCGCCAGGGCCTGTTTCATGAAGCCGCGGGCGCAGCATTCCCAGTTGCTGCCGTCCGCGATCTTGGAATCGCAGAGGAAGAAGTGCAGCGGCGACGCATCGGGCCAGATATCGACGCGCGTCTCGGTCGACGGCACCGGCGTCTGGCGCACTTCCAGCATCGGACCCCAGGGATTGGGCGCGATATCCTCGAACGGCGTCAGCGCCTGCCCCGCCACCGCCCAGCCAAGGCCGTAGGCCATGCGCTTGGAAATCTCGCCCGCCGGCACGCCGCGCACGCGGGTGATGCCGACCAGATCGTTCCAGCCGAGATAGATGACGTCCCCATCAGCCATGCTGCCTGCTCCGCTTTTGCTTCCGTTTCCCGCTGCGCCGCATTGTCGTGTTGTCCTCGCCGCGATATTCAAAGCCGGCGCGCAGATCCTCCAGCTCGCGCATGCGCGCGATGGCCTTGCGCTCCAGCGAGATCAGCGCCGCGCCGATCAGCGCCTCCGCCAGAGCGAAGGCCGGCACCATCGAATCAAAGGCGCTCGGCGCCGTCACTTCCGCGATCAGCACGTGATCGGCGAATTCCGCGATCGGCGATTCCCAGGGGTCGGTCAGCAGCAAAACGGTCGCGCCGCGCTGCTTTGCCATCCGCGCCAGCGCCACGGTGTCCGCCTGGTAGCGGCGGAAGTCGCACACGAACAGCACGCTCTTCGGCCCGACGCCCAGGAGCTGATCCTTGCGCGGCTGCAATCCCTCCTGGATCATGCGCACGCCGGGCCGGATCTGGTAGAGATGCAGATAGAGGATGTGCGCGATCAATTGCGTGAAGCGCCCACCCGCCAGGAACAGAGGGCGCTTCACGTCGCAGAGCGCCGTCACCACGCTGTTGAACTCGGTCGGCGGGATGCGCTCGAAGCTGCGCTCCATCGAACGGCCGAAGACCTGCAGCGCCTTGGCCACGAAGTCGCCGCGGCGCACCTTGCCGCCGCCGGCATAGAAGGTCAGCGCCGACCGGCCGCGCTCTTCCATCTCGTGCCGCAAGGCCGCCTGGAATTGCGGATAGGAGTCGAAGCCAAGCTTGGCGGTCAGGCGAATGACGGTCGGCCCGCTCACCTTGGCGCGATCCGCCAGGCTGGCGACGGTGCCGAGGCCGGCCAGCATGGCGCTGGAGAACAGGATGCGCGCCACTTTCTGCTCGGCCGGAGTCATGTCGGCCGACGCGGCGCGGACGCGGTCGGCCACGGTGGCGTCGCCGTTGGTTCTCGCCTTTTGCGGCATGATGCCCGCTGCCTGTCCCTGTGTTCTTTCGTATGTTTTCGCGCCGCTTGTTCGACCGCGGCGGTTCCCCCGTTGAACCGGCCCCTACTTGAAACGATTGAGCCTGAACGGGTCAAGCAGGCTGGAGCGTTTGCCCAGCGCCCAATCGGCCAGCGCCTCGCCCACCGCCGGCCCCAGCTTGAAGCCATGCCCGCTGGACCCGCAGGCCAGGAGCAGGCCGTCGATCCCGGGCGCCTGGTCGATGATCGGGTTGTCATCCGGGCTCATGTCATAGAGCCCGGCATAGCCCTTGCGCACGCCAAGCTTCTCCAGCCCCGGAACGCGCGGAATGGCATAGCTCAGGATGCCGGCCGATTCCTCCAGGTCGCAGATCTCGTCATAGCCTTCGGGACTGTCGACCCGGCGCGGCCGTTCCACGCCGCCATGGCGGATGCCGGTGCCGCCGCCGGCCCAGGTGCCGACCAGGATGCGGGAATCTCCATCGGGGCGCGCATAATGCGTCAGCACGTCGTCGCACCAGGAGAAGGGCATGACCTCCAACGCCTGGCCCGGCGCGTCCAGCACCGCCATCGGGTGGCGCTCGATATGCACCGGCAACTCGATGCCGTGCTTGGAGAAAAACGCCTTGGCCCAGACGCCGACGGCGCAGATGACGCTGTCGCAGGCGATCTTCTCGCCGCTTTCCAGCTCGACGCCGGCGACCTTGCCGCCGGTCACATGGATGCGCTTCGCCACCGAATTGTTCAGCACCTTGGCGCCGCGCGCCTTGGCCCCGTCGATCAGCGCGCTGGTGGCGCGATGCGGATCGGCATAGCCGTAGTCCGGCTCCCACACCGCCATCGCAACGCCATCCGTGGTGAAGCCCGGCGCGCATTTGGCGAATTCTTGCGGCGACAGTGTCTCGATCCGCGCGCCCTCCTTCTGGATGCGCGCTACTGTCGCCGCCCAGGCCGGCTTCGCCGCCTCGCTCATCACCCACATCATGCCGACTTCGGAGACGCAACTGGCGTGTCCGGTCAAATCGGGAATCTTCGCCAGCAACTCGCAGCCGCGGATGGCGAGCTGCGACAATTCCGGCATCATGTAGAAGGCATGGGTGATGGCGGAGGATTTTCCGGTCGGGCCGGAAGCCGGAAAGGCGCGCTCGATCACGATCGGCTTCGCGCCTTGATTCGCCAGCCGAAAGGCCGCCCCCGAACCGGCGATGCCCGCGCCAATGACCGCAATATCGGAAACAGCCATGGCCGCCCTCCCCCGCGCCAGCGAACCCGTAATAGACCACGACAAATCTAGCGAAAAAAGCCGCTTCTGTAACAATCCTTTCGGATAGAATGCCCCGCCGAACGAGCGGTTGGGGTCGATTTCGGCGGATTATCGGGGTTATAAGCCCGCATCTTGTTGACCCCTTGCGCACCGCTCCGCTATCGTCGCGCCGACGGAATCGATGGGGGCATCGGGCACGTGGGGCGTTCAATCAGTTCGGCATCGCGCATGGGCCGCCAGGTTCGGCGATGACCTACCAGCCATTTCGGATCGTCAATCCGCGCGGCCCCTCTTCCCTGGTTTTCATCTGCGACCACGCCAGCAATCGCGTGCCGGACGAGTTCGGCGATTTAGGCCTGCCGGAATCGGAGATGCAGCGCCACATCGCCTGGGACATCGGCGCCGGGGCGGTGGCGGAGATCCTGGCGAAATACTTCGATGCGCCGCTGGTCCTGTCGCAGGTGTCCCGGCTGGTGATCGATTGCAACCGCGCCCTCGACGATCCCGGCCTGACGCCGGCCATCAGCGACGGCACCAAGATTCCCGCCAACCAGGGCCTGACCGACCGCGAACGCCGCCGCCGCTGGAAGACCTATCACCAGCCCTATCACGATGAGATCGAGAAGATCATCGCCGCGAAGCTGACGGATCGTCAGGCTCCGATCGTGGTGTCGATCCATTCCATGACGCCGGTGATGAAGGGCTTCGCCCGGCCATGGCAGATCGCCATGTGCTCGGCCGCCGACCGCCGGCTGAACGACCCGGTGCTGGCCGCCCTGCGCAAGCGCGGCGACATCACGGTCGGCGATAACGAGCCTTACACGCTGGACTCCAAGGAAGACTATTCGGTTCCCTACCACGCCATGCGGCGCAACCTGCGGCATCTGCAGGTCGAGTTCCGCCAGGACGAGGTGGCGACCCCCGAGGGCCAGCGCCGCTGGGCGGACATTTTCGGCGCCTGCGTCGAGCGCGCCCTATCCCGCCCCTCGTGATCCTCTGACCGCTGAGCGCGCAGCAATCGGACCGCTTTCGAATGCCTAGTATCAGCGTGTATAACGATCCAACAATTCCCCGTCGAAGAGCTTCCCCGAATGTCGGCCGAACATGACATCGACAAGATCGTGCGCGACGCCTTCTTTCCGCATCGCAAAGATGGTGTGTTGATCGAAGTCGGCGCCGCCAGGCCCGAGTATCTCTCGATCTCCGCCAGCTTTCGACGCCTGGGCTGGAAAATCATCTCAATCGAGCCGAATCCCCATTTCTGCGCCGAGCATCGGCAACTCGGCCATGACATTCTGCAATATGCCTGTGGCGACCGCGACGAGGACGATGTGGCGTTCACCATCGTCAACTCCCATGGGGCGGACTATCTGGGCGGCAAGGTCTCATATGAGAGCTTTTCCTCGCTTGGCATCGAGGGAAAGTTCGCCGAACTGCTCGATACGGTGAAATCGACGACATCCACCGAGACGATCCGCGTGAAGCTCCGCCGGCTGGACACGATCCTGGCGGCGCACGAGGCCGGATTGGCGGGCGTCGATATCCTGGCGGTGGATGTCGAAGGATGGGAACTGTCGGTGATGCGCGGCCTTACGAACAGCGCATTGTCGCCACAGGTCGTCATACTTGAGAACCTGTTCGCCGATAACGCATATCCCGCCTACATGAAGAGCCGGGGTTACCGGCTCTGGAACTCGCTCGCGCACAATGAGATTTACGTTCAAGGATAGCCGAATCGGCTGTTCGCCGCGGGGCTTGATCCTTTCGCCCTGCCACCCCACCTAACCGGTTCAGATCAGAAACAGGCCGGAGGCTGACCGATGCTCGATCCCAAGCGTTTGCTCACCGATTTTCTGGGCGGCAATGCCGGAAATATGTGGGATCAGGCAGCCGGCAAGGCGCGTAGCGCCACCGCGAATGTCGACCGGAAGCAGGTCGGTACCTTCGCCGCCGGCGCCGCCGCGGGCAGCATCGTCGGCCTGCTGCTCGGCTCCAAGAAGGCGAAGAAGATCGGCGGCAACCTGCTGACCTATGGCGGCGCGGCGGTCCTTGGCGGCCTCGCCTACAAGGCGTGGCAGAACTACCAGGGCAACAAGCAGCCGGCGGCGACCGGCGCGCCGGCCGAGGTGCTGCCGCCGCCGACCGACAGCCCCTTCAACGCGACCGTCACCGTCGCCGCCGACGGCAAGCCCTTCGCCCTCGCCCTGGTGCGGGCGATGATCGCCGCCGCCAAGGCCGACGGCCATATCGACGCCGCCGAGCAGAAGAGCCTGTTCGAGCGTATCGAGACCCTGGGCCTCGATGCCGAAGCCAAGGCCTTCGTGTTCGACGAACTGAGCCGCCCCACCGATCTCAACGCCATCGCGGCGCTGCCGCAGGGCCAGGAGCAGGCGGCGGAGATCTGGCTGGTGTCGCGCCTCGCCATCGATCCCGACGACGTGCGGGAGAAGGCCTATCTCACGGCGCTCGGCGCCAAGCTCGATCTGCCGCCGCAATTGCTGGAGCACCTGGAAAGCCAGGCGGTCGCCGCGCTACCGGCGCCCGACGCTTCCCGCCAATCAGCCTAGCGGCAGCATCGCGTTTAGCTTCGCGACCCAGGCGCGGATGCGTGCCTTGTTGACACCGAAATCGCCCTGGCCATAGACCGAGCGGCTGTAGATCGCGATGGTCGTCTTGTTCTCGCCGATCGGGATAAAGCGGATGGTGATGATGTCCGGAAACCGCCAGACCAGCGAGCGCTGCACATAATCGATCTGCATCGCCTGCAGGTCGCGATGCAGTTCCTTCACCCGCGGTTCGCGGCTCAATACCTTCTCCCAGGCGGCGCGCACCTCGTGGACGCTCGCGCTGTAGATCGGCGGCAAGTCGTCGATATAGGCGGTGCATAGCTGGTTCGTGCACATCAGATACTGGTTCGGCGTATCCTGGCGTTCCAGAGTTCTGAAATCGATGTCGGGCAGCTTGCCGACAACAAAGAAGCGTTCTGGGAACCGGCCGTCCCAAAGCAGCAGCCCCAGCACCACAATCAACAGCCCGCATCCGATGCCGACAGCCTTCCAGGGTGTCATGGCTCGTCATCCTCTGACGCGGTCTTGTGGGAGATGCGCAAAATCACAAACTCCGCCGGTTTCACCGGCGCGATGCCGATGAGGGCGATCAGCCGCCCCTGATCGATATCCGCCTGGGTCATGGTGCTGCGATCGCATTTCACGAAATAGGCATCCTGCGGACGGCTGCCCGCGAAGGCGCCGTTGCGGAACAGCCCGTGCAGGAAATCTCCGACATCGCGCCGGATCGCTGTCCACAGCGTCTCGTTATTCGGTTCGAGGGCCGCCCATTGCGTGCCGCGCTCGACCGACTCTTCGATAAACAGCGCCAGGCGGCGGACGTTCACGTATTTCCACTCGCTCGAAATATCGCCGAGCCAGGTCCTGCCACCCCATACGACCATGCCCTTGCCCGGGAACTGCCGCAGGCAATTCACCGCGCGCGGATTGAGTTCGCCATTCTCCTCATCGGTGATCTTGATCGCGGGACCGGCTACGTCGCGCAGATCCGCATCCAAGCCCGCCGGCGCCTTCCACACGCCGCGCGTTTCATCGGTGCGGGCGACGAGTCCCGCCACGGCCCCGCTCGGTGGCACATCGGTCGCCGTACCGTCCTGCAGGATGCGCAGAAACGGGAAATAGAGCGCTGCGTTCGCATCGCGCGGCAGGCCGAAGGACGCGCTGTCGATCCCATCCGGCCCCAGGACGTCGGCAACCGACTGCCAGCGTGACAACGGATCGACGATGAACATCGCGCGCCGCCTGCGGCAATAGGCGATTGCCGCCTGTCGCGTCACAGCACCGATGTCGCCATCCGCCCCCTGGGACAAAGGCGGGATACAGAGCAGATTGACATCCTGCGCCCGCTCCAGCGCCCACAGGCCGCGTTTGCGCGCCGCCAGCTTTGGCGAAGAAATGTCCGCGTCCGTGATCGGCGCACCGTTCTTTTTGCCGACGCGCACGATCAAAGCGCGCTTGCCGCCATTGGCGAAGAACAGCCTGACCGCGTGGCCCATCGTCGCATGGCCGTCGAGCCCGCCGAATACGCGCTCATACTCCGCCCAACTCGCAATCGAGGTCGGGCTGGCTTTCTTGTCGAGGTCACGCGGCCCCTGTGTCGCGCGACCAATGAAGGCGGCGACCGAGGTCGGCACGCCTTCGATCGCGCGCGTGCCGCCTGTAATCTCCTCCACATAGACACCGGGATACGGCGCTTTCACCTCTCCCCCGATCATTCCGTTTGCCGGCGGGATCGAACGGTCTAGCGAGACCGTTTCGTCTTGCGCCGCGTCTTCGCGCCACGCGCGCCGATTATAGCAGGCCGCGTGGAGTCGTGCCCCTGTTCGACGGCCGCGAGCGTCAACCCAGCGTGACGCCGAGCTTCTTGATCCAACCGAGGCCCGCAGGGGTGTCGGCGCGCGGCAGGTATTCGGCGCCGACCACGCCCTGATAGCCGATGCGCTCCAGCGTGTCGAACACGGCGCGGTAATTGATCTCGCCCTCGTCCGGCTCGGCGCGCGAGGGCACCGCCGCGATCTGCACGTGGCCGATGATCGGCAGCAGCTTCTCCAGCTTGGCGATGATGTCGCCTTCCAGGATCTGCAGATGGAACACGTCGAACATGAGCTTCACGTTCGGCCGGTCGATCTCGCCGATCAAATCGGCGGCCTGCCGCGTGCCGGTGAGGAAATAGCCCGGCGCGGAGCGCTGGTTCAGCGGCTCGATCACCAGTTCCACGCCCTTGTCGCGCGCCTTGTCGGCGCCCCGCCGCAGGTTGTCGACGAAGCAGCGATGCGAGGTCGCCGTCACCGGCACCTTGCCCGCCATGCAATGGATGCGCTTGGCGCCGAGCGACGCGACGTAGTGCAGCGACTGGTCGAACGCCGCCTGGAATTCGCTGTCGCGCCCCGGCATCGCGGCGAGGCCGAAATCGCCCTCGCGCGCGCCGGGCGCGGTGTTGACCATGATGAGCTGCTGGCCGGCGCGCTGCAGGCGATCGCGTAGCGTCTCGACCGGATGCTCGTACGGCCAGTGGCACTCCACCAGCTTGAACCCCGCCGCCGCGGCAGCGGCGAAGCGATCGAGGAACGGCAGCTCCTTGTAGAGAAAGGAGATGTTGGCGGCGAAACGGAGCATGCAGCCTGAATAGCCGCTGCAGCGGATTCTGGCTAGTCCGCCGCCGGCTCTACAGCCACCAGCAGCTTGCGCAGGATTGCCGACAACGTTTGCCGTTCCTCCAGCGACAGCACGGAATTGACGGCGCGATAGTGGGTAATCTGCTGGCCCAGCGCCCGATTGACGGCCGAGCGGCCCTTCTCGGTGATGCTGATGCGGCGCGCGCGGCGGTCCTCGGGGTCGATCTGGCGCAGGATCAGTCCGCGCTCCTCAAGTTGGTCCAGCACCGGCGTCATGCCGCCGGAGGTCAGGATGATGGCCCGCGCCAAGTCCGACGCACTCATGGGAAGGGGGTCTCGGCCACGCAACTCGGCCAGCACTTGGAACTGTCCAGTCTTCAGGCCTGCATCCGCGCAGATCTCCGCGAGATCACGCATCAGGAACGCCGCGAGGCGCACCACCCGGGCTAGGTCGGCGGTGTCGGCGACATGGATGCCACGTCCCGCCTTCTGCCGGATCACTTGCGTCCGGTCGATAAAATCGTGAAATATTTCAGTGGCTTCCATATAGCTCCAGGAGCTTGACCAGATATCTTTTGGAAAAGATATCATATACAAAGATAAATGCCAAATCGCGAGATAGGGCTATTTGGCTTTCGGCCGCCGCTTGCCGGGCAGCTTGGGATGCTTCCGCCGTGCAGGCGTGGGCCGGTTGACAATGCCGCCCGCCCGCTGCCGCAGCCTTTCGACCAGGAACGTCTCCAGTGCGCGCGTCATCTCCGTGCGGTTGCGCGGGCTGCTCATCAGGCAGATGCGCAGGAACGGCAGCTCGGGAAAGCCTTCCGCCTTGGTCAGTGCACGCATGCCGGCGATCATGCTGCTCTGCGCCATGACACTGACCGCAAGGCCCGAGGCCACGGCACCACGGATGGCCGCCATGCTGACGGAGGTGTAGGCGATGCGGAAAGGGCGACCCTGCTCCACCAGCCGATCGATCGCCCATTGCCGATAGGTGTCGTCCTCCGGTCCGAAAGCAAGCGGCACGGGATCGCGCCTATGCGCGTTGCCCTTGGCACTGGCCACCCAATGGCACGGCTCCTGGTGCACCACCGGCCCGGCTATCGGCCCCTGGCCCTCCGTCACCAGTGCCAGATCATAGGCGCCTTCCGCCATGTTGCGGATGATGTCGCGCGACGGCTCGCAGGTGATCGCGACCGAAGCATTGGGATGGATGGCGGCGAAATCCTTCAGCACCTCGGGCAGCAGCCCCAACGCATAATCGTCCGGGATGCCGAGCGAGATCTCATAGGGCACGTCCGGCCGGTTCAGTGCGGCCAGCGCCGATTGCTGCGCATTGAGGATCAGCCGCGCATGCCGGCGCAGGATCTCGCCCTGTGGCGTCAACTCGACCTGGTGCGCGGAACGGCGCAGCAGGCTGCAGCCGATCTGCTCCTCCAGGCGCCGCATCTGCATGCTGACCGCCGATTGCGTGCGGCCGACCACGGCACCGGCGCCGGTGAAACTGCCGGTATCGGAGATCGCCAGGAACGTGCGCAGCAGCTCGGGAGCGAGCATCATCAACATCCTTGATACAACTCATCATATAAATTCGTTTCCGTGATGTAAATCCGCGACCTATATCGGCAGCGTTGAAGCAACCACGCGAGACCGACATGAGCCATATCGAGATTCGCCTGGCGGAAACGGCCGATATTCCGGCCTTGCGCGCCATGCAGGAGCGCTCCCTGCGGGTGCTGGGCCAGGCCTATTACACCGCGACCCAGATCGAGCGCTTCATCGCCCGCTTCGGCACGATGGAGGATCACCTCGTGACCGACCGCACCTACCTGATCGCCGAGATGGATGGAGAGATGCTGGGCAGCGCCGGCTGGACCACGCGCATGCCGGGCTATGCGCGCAATTCGCCGGACGCGCATCTCTATGCCGATCGCGGCCGCGTCACCGTGCGCAGCGTCTTTGTCGAGCCGCTGGTGGCGCGGCAGGGGATCGGCAAGCGCCTGATGCTGGCGGTGGAGAATGCGATGGGCGGCGAGGGCTTCGACACGGCGGAGCTCGGCGCCACCGACAGCGGTCTGCCCTTCTATCAGGCGATCGGCTACCACTGCCTGCGCGTGCTGCAGATCGACCTCGATGACGGCATCACCTTCCGCGCCACGGTGATGAAGAAACGCCTCGCCCCCGCCAACAGCGACCCGACCCACCCGCGCGAGATGGTGGCCTGACACAGCCGGAACATGTGCCGCACGCCCCACCTGCTACCGTGGGGCGTGCGGACGCATAATGTTCTCCCTTTTTAGGCGCGGCCAACCGTGATAGGATTTGCCTCTCACACCGCATGGGAGGGGATCCAATGTCAGGCGATGGCAAAGCTTCGCGACTGCATCCCAAGCTGCGCGTCATCGGCAATGGCAGCGATGCAATCAATTTCCGGCGGGCCGAATTGTCGAGCGTCGTGGTCTCGACCTTCAAGCCGGAACCGATCCCGGACAAGATCGCCGACAAGCTGCGCCGCACGGATGTGCTGTTCGCTCCCGGCAACGAAGTCGCCCTGTCGGCGAAGAAGAAGGCCGCGCGCAAGAGGAAGCTGAAGACCGAAGGCACGGCCAAGCGCGCCTTCGTCAATGTGTTCATCGAATTGCAACGCGGCGAAGGCGGCGCGCCGGCGAAGAAGTCGGCGAAGAGGAGCGCCAAGAGCGGCAGCCTCGAGGCCGACCTCGCCAGGATGCTGCGACTTCACACCGGCGTCGCGCCGGCCAAGGGCGACGTGCTGAGCAAGCGCAATTTCATTTCCGCCACGGTTCCGGTCTCCGAGCTCGACAAGCTGAAGTCGGATCCGCGCATTTCTTTCATCCAGCCGGCGGACCGCCTCACCTTCCAACTGCCCCGGCCGGCGCCCGATGCCGCCACGGCCACCGCGCCGGCCGGGCGCGGCATCAGCGCCGCGACGGCGCGGCGGCTGAAGCACGACGTCATCATCGGCATCATCGATGTCGGCGGCTTCGACTTCGCGCACCCGGATTTCAGCGACGGCAAGGGCGGCACCCGCTTCCTGGCGATCTGGGATCAAGGCGGCAAGTTCCGCGCCGCACCGGCGGGCTACGGCTTCGGCGCCGAATTCACCAAGAAGCATATGGACGCGGCGATCAAGGCGGCCGGGAACGGCGGCCTGCCGGCCACGACGCTGGAGCCGCAATCGCAAATGTCGCCCGGCTCGCACGGCACGCACGTCGCCAGCATCGCCGCAGGCAATTCCGGCGCCTGCCCGAAGGCGATGATCGCCGCGGTGCTCATCGATATCCCGCGCGAGGCAACGGCCACGGCCCAGCGGCGCACGGCGTTCTGCGATTCCAACCGCATTGTCCAGGCCGTCGAATACCTGCTCAACATCGCGCGCGTCCAGAACAAGCCGATCGCCATCAACATCAGCCTCGGCACCAATGGCGGCGCGCACGATGGATCGACCGGCGTGTCGCGTTGGCTGGATGCCCTGCTGGCGACGGAGGGCCGCGCCATCTGCGTCGCCGCCGGCAATGCCGGCCAGGAAAAGGGCGAGACGCCGGAGGATATCGGCTGGGTGATGGGCCGCATCCATGGCAGCGGCCAGATCGCCGCCGCCGGCCTGTCCGCGGAGCTGGACTGGACCGTCGTCGGCAACAGCATCGTCGATGTGTCGGAGAACGAGCTGGAAATCTGGTACAGCGCGCAAGACCGTTTCTCGGTCCATGTCCGCCCGCCGGGCGCCAGCGCCTGGATCTCGGTCAAGCCCGGCGAGTTCATCGAGAACCGCCGGCTGCCGAGCGGCACGTTCCTGTCGGTCTATAACGAGCTCTATCATCCGGTGAACGGCTGCAATTACATCTCGCTCTATCTCTCGCCCGACCTCAGCACGCGCAGCCCGATCGGCGTACAGGCCGGGCTGTGGACCGTGCGCATCACCGGCGTGGAGGTGCGCAACGGCAAGTTCCATTGCTGGATCGAGCGCGACGATCCTTACGAGTTCGACCGGGTCGGCGAACGGCGCGTGGCGCGCTTCCCCTCCTTCTTCTCGGAACGGTCCAACGTCGATTCCCACTCGATCAGTTCGCTGGCCTGCGGCCACCGCGTCATCGCCGTCGCCAATCTCGATGCGGAGCGACAGCGGATCAACAAGACCAGCAGCCAGGGGCCGACGCGCGACGACCGGCTGAAACCGGACATCGCGGCGCCCGGCACAAACATCCTGGCGGCCAATGGCTTCTCCGGCGGCGGCGATCGCTGGATCAAGATGTCCGGTACCAGTATGGCGAGCCCCTATGTCACGGGGACCGTGGGCCTGCTGCTTGCCGCCAACCGCAAGCTGACCGCGGCGCAATGCACCGGCATTCTGCAGCGCACGTCGCGGCCGCTCCCCGGGGCCGACTATGCGTGGCGCAATGACATGGGATTCGGGCAGGTCGACCCGGAGGCCGCCGTCAACGAAGCGCTGACCTACGATTCCCGCACCGACCTCGGTTAGGCAGGGAGGATTCCATGAAGCTCCAGATCTTCCAGTCAGAAAAGGGTGACTGCCTGCTGCTCGAAAGCGCCGACGGGCATCGCATCCTGTGCGACGGCGGCATGGCCGGCAGCATGCGAAAGCATGTCCGGGCGGAGCTCGAGAAACTGCGCAAAAAGAAGCAGAAGCTCGACGCCGTCTACATCTCGCATATCGACCAGGACCACATCAGCGGCGTTCTCGCCCTGCTGGAGGACGAGGTTGCCTGGCGCGTCCATGACCACCACAAGAAGAACGGCGACGCGGTGGCGAAGCCGGACGTGCCACGACCACCAGAGATCAAGACCATCTGGCACAATTCCTTTTCCGCCCAGCTCGGCTCGCTCAACAAGCCGGTTGAAAGCCTGCTGGCGGCGGCGGCGCCTTCGCTCCTGGCGACCGGCGTTCCCGAACTGAAGGAGGTGGGCGAAGAGCTCTATGACATCGCGACCTCCATCCCCGAGGCGATCAAGGTGTCGCGGCTGGCATCGCCGGACCTGCTGGGAATTCCGCTGAACAAGATTCCGGGCCAAACCGGCAAGACCAAGCTCCTGATGCGCCGGCCAAGCGGCAAGCCCTTCAGGATCGGCGCGATGACACTGACCATCCTCGGCCCCGGCAACAAGGAGCTGGAAGATCTCCGCACAGGCTGGAAGACGTGGCTCGACGCAAATGAGGAGGCCGTCAAGAAGATCGACCGCGAACTGAAGAAGAAGATGGACGAATTCAGCAACAGCAGCCTGGCGCCGATGCCCATCGATCTGCGCGACTGGAACGGCATCCCGGACCATAAAGGTGTTACAGCGCCTAACATCGCCTCGCTCATGTTCATGGTCGAAGAGAACGGCAAGCGCCTGCTGCTGACCGGCGATTCCCAGCAGGATTTCATCCTCACGGGATTGGAGGAAACCGGCTTCCTGGCGAACGGGCACCTGCACCTGGACGTCCACAAGGTGCAGCACCACGGATCGGAGCACAATCTCGACGACAAATTCGTGCGGATCGTATCGGCCGACCACTATGTCCTGTGCGGCAACGGCCAGCACGAGAATCCCGACCTGACGGTGATCCAGAAGATCTTTGATTCGCGTCTTGGCCCGGCCAGCAAGCGCGCGAAGGCGCCGCAGGCCGACGGGCGCAAGTTCAAGCTGTGGTTCAGCACGCAGAAGGACGGCAAGACCAAGGCCTCCGACGACCACATGGCCGAGGTGCAGAAACTGGTGAAAAAGCTGGTGACCAAGTCGAACGGCAAGATGTCGGCCGTGTTCAACAAGGGCGCCTCGACGACGCTCGTCATCTAGGGGGCGGCTTCAGCCGAAAGTGCCGCTCTCGCCAGCCGGCCCGATCCGGGCCAGGATGGCGGGATGGATGCGATCGCGATTCTCGATATCGGCAAGACCCACGTGAAGGTGGCGCTGGTCGCCGGCGGCCGCGTGGTCGAGCTGCGCCAGGGCGACAGCGGCGAAGGTCCGCCGCCGCCCTACCTGCATCTTCCGACCGAAGCGCAATGGAGCTGGGCGGCGGCGCAGTTGCGCGAGCTGTCGCGCTTGGCCCACGTCACCGACATCGTGCCCGTCGCCCACGGCGCTAGCATCGCCGTGATCGATGACAAGGGTCTGGTCCTGCCGATGCTCGACTACCAGCAGGAGATCTCGGAGTTCGACCGCGAGTACGAGAAGCTGGCGCGGGATTTCGCCGCGACCCTGTCGCCGCGCCTGCCCTGCGGCCACAATACCGGCCGGCAGCTCTTCTGGCTGCAGCGCAAGTTCCCCAAGGAATTCGTCCGCGCCACCGCGATCGTCGGTCTGGCGCAATATTGGGCCTGGCGCTTGAGCGGCGTCGCCGTCAGTGAACTGACCGCCCTCGGCAACCACACCGATCTCTGGCGGCCCCGCGCGCGGGATTTTTCCGCGCTGGTATCGAAGGCCGGCTGGCGCAAGCTGTTTCCGCCGATCCATGCGGCCGGCGACATCATCGGCACCATCCTGCCGGAGGTGGCGATGCAGACCAGCCTGCCGGCGGACTGCCGCGTGCGCGCCGGCATCCATGACAGCAACGCCGCCTTCCTGCGCTGGCGCCTGCGCCTGGCCGAGCCTTTCACGGTGCTCTCCACCGGCACCTGGATCGTGCCGTTGGCGGCCGGCGGCGAAGTGCCCGCCGATGGTGCGCGCCTGGATTGCCTGGGCAATGTCGATGCGCTGGGCAACCTCGTCGCTGGCGCCCGCTTCATGGGCGGCCGTGAATACGAGGTGATCCGCGGCGATGCGGCCGACGATCAAGGCACTGCGGAGCAACGCCTCGCCGACCTGATTGCGCGCCCCTGCTTCGCCTTGCCAGCCTTCTCCGACCAGGGCGGCCCCTTCTCTGGCACGCGCGGACGCTTCACCGACCTGGACGGCAACACCGCCATTCCGTGGCGGCGCGCCACCCTCGCCGCGCTCTATTGCGCGTTGATGACCGACCTGCAGTTGGAGCTGTTGCAGGCGAAGGGACCGATCCTGGTCGAAGGTCCCTTCGCCACCAATGACGTCTACATCACCGCGCTCGCGGCATTACGGCCCGACAGCCCGGTGCATCCCAGCCTGGAAACGCTCGGCACCAGCCTAGGCGCCGCCATGCTGGTCGATCCCGACCTGCCCACGGAAATTCCGCCGGCAGCGCCCCGCCCGAACATCGATCTCACCCTCTACCGCGCCTATTGGCGCACCTTGTCCGGCGCGAAAAAGTTGCTGACGCCGGAGGCGATTTTCTTCAATTAGCACCCCTGTCATCCCGGACAACCGTCGTCGCGCCAGCGAGGACGGCGTGATCCGGGACCCATGCGACATCGCCGAAGTCACCATGGGTCCCGGCTCGCGCTCCGCTTGGCCGGGATGACAGTCAGTGTTGGCGGCCATCA
>DASZQC010000464.1:0-13436 GCA_035549815.1 Dongiaceae bacterium | reverse complement strand
CGGCGCGGATGATGGCTGTTAGGTCCGGTATCGCGTCACGCGGCGACAATCGCCCGCTGAAGATCGGCCTCGCCGGCCTCGGCACCGTCGGCGCCGGCGTGGTGAAGCTGATCCACGAAAACGCCGAGATTCTGCGCCTGCATTGCCCGCGCGCGATCGAAGTGGTCGCCGTCTCGGCGCGCGACCGCAAGAAGGATCGCGGCATCGACGTCCGCAACCTGACCTGGTACGACGACCCCCTCGCGCTGGCCGACGATCCGAATGTCGACGTGGTGGCGGAGATGATCGGCGGCAGCGACGGCGCGGCCAAGGCGCTGGTCGAGAAGGCCATCGCCAAGGGCAAGCATGTGGTGACCGCCAACAAGGCGCTATTGGCCAAGCACGGCACGCAACTGGCGATCGCGGCGGAGCAGGCCGGCGTGGCGCTGGCCTACGAGGCCGCGGTGGCCGGCGGCATCCCGATCATCAAGGCGATGCGCGAGGGCCTGGCGGCGAACCGCATCGAGCAGGTCTATGGCATCCTCAACGGCACCTGCAATTACATCCTGACCCAGATGCGCGAGACGGGACGCGAATTCGCCGACGTGCTGGCGGAGGCGCAGAAGCTAGGCTATGCCGAGGCCGACCCCAGCTTCGACGTCGACGGCATCGACGCCGCGCACAAGCTCTCCATCCTCACCAGCGTCGCCTTCGGCTGCCAGATCGATTTCGGCGGCGTGCGCATCAGCGGCATCCGCAACGTCTCGGCGATGGACATCGCCTATGCCGACGAGCTCGGCTATCGCATCAAGCTGCTGGGCATCGCCCGCATGACCAAGCACGGCGTGGAGCAGCGCGTGCATGCCTGCATGGTGCCGGTCGCCGCGGTCATCGCCAAGGTGGACGGCGTCTATAACGCGGTCGTCACCACCGGCAATTTCGTCGGCCAGAATGTCGCCATCGGCCGCGGCGCGGGCCAGGGCCCGACCGCTTCCGCCGTGGTCAGCGATCTGATGGACATCGCCCGCGACCGCATCCTGCCGCCCTTCTCGGCGCCGGCGGCGCAACTGAAGAAGCTGCCCTCCGCGCCGCCCGGCTCGCACAGCGGCGCCTATTATCTGCGCCTGATGGTGGTGGACAAGCCGGGCGTGATCGCCGACATCGCCGCGGCGATGCGCGACGAGAGCGTGTCGATGGAGGCGATGATCCAGCGCGCCCGTGCGCCTGGCGAAGCCGTGCCGGTGGTGCTGACCACGCACGAGACGACGGAAGCCGCCATCGACCGCGTGGTGGAAAGATTGAAACGGCTGGACTCGATGCGGGAACCGCCGCACGTTTTGCCGATTGAGCTTCTGAGTTAATCGACCCCCCGCGGCGTGCCGGCTGGCGCGCCCCGCCAGTTACGGAGCCCCCTGATGGATCGCAATCTTGCCCTCGAAGCCGTGCGCGTGACCGAAGCCGCGGCGCTTGCAGCCTCACGCCTGATGGGACGCGGCGACGAAAAGTCCGCCGACCAGGCCGCGGTCGACGCCATGCGCCGCGCGCTGAACGACCTCCCCATCGACGGCACGGTGGTGATCGGCGAGGGCGAGCGCGACGAGGCGCCGATGCTCTATATCGGCGAGAAGGTCGGCGCCGGCGGGCCCAAGATCGACATCGCGCTGGACCCGCTGGAAGGCACCACCATCACCGCCAAGGGCGGGCAGAACGCGCTGGCCGTCATCGCCATGGCGGAATCCGGCGGCTTCCTGAACGCGCCGGACACCTACATGGACAAGATCGCCGTCGGCCCCGGCCTGCCGGACCATCTGGTCGATCTCGATGCCGGGCCGGAAGAGAACCTGAAGCAGCTCGCCAAGGCGAAGAAGATGGAGCTCTCCGATCTCGTCACCTGCATCCTTGACCGGCCGCGCCACAGCGAGCTGATCGCGCGGGTGCGCGCGACGGGATCGCGCATCATGCTGATCTCCGACGGCGACGTTTCCGGCGTCATCTCCACCGCCACGCCGGGCAGCGGCGTCGACATCTATATGGGCTCCGGCGGCGCGCCGGAAGGCGTGCTGGCGGCGGCGGCGTTGCGCTGCATCGGCGGCCAGATGCAGGGCCGCCTGGTGTTCCGCAACGAGGACGAGAAGGGAAGGGCGCGGCGCCTCGGCATCACCGACCTCACCCGCAAATACGGCCTCACCGACCTCGCCAAGGGCGACGTGATGTTCGCCGCCACCGGTGTGACCGACGGCGCCATGCTGAAAGGCGTGCGCCGCTCCGCCAACGCCGCCACCACGCACTCCATGGTGATGCGCTCCAAGTCCGGCACCGTCCGCGTCGTCGAGGCGCACCACAACTGGGCCATCAAGCGGCCCAAGGACGTGTAGGGCGGGATTGGTGCATGCTGTGATTCCCTGCCCCAGCTTGGGGGAGGGGACTTTGGTGCGTGCTTTGCCGTCTGTCATACTCCTTCCATGACCACGCCCACTCCCTATCTCGGCGTCAGCAAATCGCTCAGCGGTAAGCTGTGGCTGGAGCGGACGGGCGACGATCGTCTGGCGCTCGCCATCGCGCAGCGTTGCCAGGTGCCGGAGCTGATCGGCCGCCTGCTGGCCGCGCGCGGGCAGACCCTCGACAGCGTCGAAGGCTTCCTCAATCCGCGCCTGCGCGATTCGCTGCCCGATCCCTCCGACCTCAAGGACATGGACAAGGCGGCGGAACGCCTGGCGCGCGCCGTCACGAAGGCTGAGAAGATCGCCATTTTCGGCGACTATGATGTGGACGGCGCGACTTCCGCCGCCTTGCTGATCCGCTTCCTGCGCGCGGTCGGCGCGCCGGCGCCGCTGCTCTACGTGCCGGACCGCATGCGCGAAGGCTATGGCCCCAACGCGGCCGCGCTTCGCCAGTTGAAATCCGCCGGCGCCACGGTCGCCGTCACCGTCGATTGCGGCATCACCGCCTTCGCCGCGCTGGAGGAGGCGGCGTCGGTGGGCTTGGACGTCATCATTTCCGATCATCACGTCGCGGAGGCGGCGCTGCCGCCCGCGCACGCCATCGTCAATCCCAACCGCCTGGACGAGACGTTTCCGCACCGCAACCTGGCGGCGGTCGGCGTCACCTATCTGCTGGTGGTGGCGCTCAATCGCGCGCTGCGCCGGGCCGGCTGGTACACGCCGTCGCGCCCCGAACCGGACCTGCTGCAATGGCTCGACCTCGTCGCGCTCGGCACCATCTGCGATGTGGTGCCGCTGGGCGGGCTCAACCGCGCGCTGGCGGCGCAGGGGCTGAAGGTGATGGGCAAGCGCGGCAATGTCGGCATCCAGGTTTTGTGCGACGTGGCGCGGGTGACCGAGCGGCTGGAGGGATTCCATTGCGGCTTCCTGCTGGGGCCGCGCGTCAATGCCGGCGGCCGCGTCGGCAGGTCCGATCTCGGCGCGCGGTTGCTCTCCACCGACGATCCGGCGCTGGCGCTGGAATTGGCGCGCGAACTGGACGCGCTGAACGAGGAGCGCCGCGCGCTGGAGGCTGATGTGCTGGCGCAAGCAACCGCGCTGGCGGAGGAAGAGGCCGCGCGCAACCCGCATATCCTGATGCTGGCGGCGGAGAACTGGCATCCCGGAATCATCGGCATCGTCGCCGGGCGGTTGAAGGACCGCTACCAGCGCCCGGTCTGCATCGTCGCCTTGGCCGACGGCGTGGGCAAGGCCTCGGGCCGCTCCGTCGCCGGGCTGCATCTGGGCCAGGCGGTGATCGCCGCGCGCGAGCTGGGCCTGGTCTTGAAGGGCGGCGGCCACGCCATGGCGGCGGGATTCGAGGTGGCGCAGGACAAGCTGCCGGCGCTGAAGGACTTCATCGCCGCGCGCTTCCAGGACGAGCTCGACGGCACGCCGCTGGTGCCGACCATGCTGGTCGACGGCCTGGTGCAGGCGCGCGGCGCGACCCCGGAATTCCTGGGTTCGGTGGAGCGGCTGGCGCCCTTCGGCGCCGGCAATGCCGAGCCGCGCTTCGTGCTGCCGGAACAGCGCATCGCCATGGCCGACGTGGTCGGCACCAACCATGTGCGCTGCCGCCTGACTGGCCCGGACGGCGGCCGGATGAAGGCGATCGCCTTTCGCGCCGCGGGCGAGGAATGGGGCAAGGCGCTGCTCAACCACCGGGGCGCCGCTTTGCACCTGGCCGGCCGGCTGAAGCTCGACACCTGGCAGGGCCGTGAGGAAGTGCAGTTGCAGATCGAGGATGCGGCGTTCGCGGCGGGCTGATCCGGCCCGGAACTATCCATGACTTTCAGTGCGTTAACAATTTTCGGGGCGATCCAGCCCCACGGTTGATCTCCCGCCCCAAAGCGGCTAAACAAGCCGCGGCCGCAACGGCCGCCTCTTGCGTCCCCATCGTCTAGAGGCCCAGGACATCACCCTTTCACGGTGAAGACACGGGTTCGAATCCCGTTGGGGACGCCACTTCTACAGACCCCTACCCTTCCAGCCGCATCGGAAACACCGCATCGAGAATTCCATCGACGCTGAGGCCGTCGCTCGACAGCGGCAAGGTGACGGAAATCTCCTCGATGCCGCAGCCCTTCCAGTCGGCGGTGACGGCCAGGAAGACGGGCGTCTTTTCCCGGACCACCCGTTCATAGAGCGCCAGCATGAAACCGCGGTAGGCGGGATCTGGCACGTCTTCGACGAACTTGCCAGTCAGTTCGAAGCCGCTGAGGGAGGCGAGGTTGGAACCGTCGACGCGGAAACGGAACCGGCGCGGCGCTTCGCCGACCACATCGAGCAGGCACAGATTGCCGAGGCAATCGCGCAGGTCCAGGGGATCGATATCCGCGCGACTTGGCATCGGCCGTCCGGCACACTTGCTCAGCCAGTATTCATGCATCCGCCTGATCTTCGGATGCGTCGCGGTGTCGGGCGAAAGTTCGCGGATCGGTCGCATGCCGTATCATCGGCGAGAGAGTTTAACGATCGGTTTGTCAGGCCAGTCAGCGGCGTGGTGGCGGCTCGCTGCGCGTCAATTCACCGCGTCGCTCGCCGCGTCACCCACCGCCTGCGCGCCGTCCTGCACCACTTCGCCGATCTTCTGGATGTCCTTGCCGGCGCCGGCGAGGGTGTTGCAGCCGGCGAGTTGCAGGGCGGTCAGCGCCAGCGCGGCGATGAGCAGCGCGCGCTTGCCGAGATTGAAATCCGCCATGTCCTGCCTCCGTGGAATCCCTACGTCCTATCGGCCCCGGTAGCACCGGGCCGCGCCGGGGTCAAGCTGGCCCGCTTGGCCCCTTGGCCTGATCGCCCGCCTTATCCGCCTGCAGCGTCTCCGCCGGCAGAGCCGGGTCGGTGATCGCGGCGGTCTCCGTCGCCCGTTCCGCCATGCCGCCGAAATCGAGCTGGGCCAGCAAATCCACCGGCTGCGCCATCAGGCGGCGGATTTGCGGCGGTTCGTCGCCGCGGTGGAAGGCGCGGGCGCGCTCCCACGCGGCGCGGTCGGAGACGGTGCCGCGATAGCGGAGCCGCAGGTGATCGAGCCAGCTCGGGCTCTCATAGCGCTCGACCCACCGCTCCGGCGCGGCCACGTCCACGTTCAGGCTCCAGCGCCGCGCGCCATTGCGCTGGCGGATGCGGCCGAGCTGCCGCATCGCCTCGGCGAAGGCGGCGGCGTCCCGCGGGTCGATGCGATACTCGATCATCACCACCACCGGCCCGGCACGATAAGGCACGGCCTCGTGGATGGTGGGCGTATAGTCGGGATTCTGCGGATCGAGATTCTCGTTGTTGGCGGCCGGCACCGGGAAGGCGCGCGTCAGCAGCAGCGAGGCGAGCAGCAGGCCGCCCGCGAAGGCCAGCGCGAAGGTCAGGCTGACATGCTCCGCCGCGAGGCCCCACAGCCAGCTTCCCAGCGCCATGCCGCCGAACGCCAGCGTCTGATAGATGGCGACGGCGCGCCCCACGACCCAGCGCGGCACCGCAAGCTGGATCGAGATGTTGAAGGTGGAGAGCGCCAGCACCCAGCCGGCGCCGCCCAGCACCATGCCGATCATGCTGAGCCACAACAGGCCGCTGAAGGCGGCGATCAGGCTGGCGATGGCGAACCACAGGGTCGCCAGCTCCACCACGCGCTCGGCATTGAGGCGCGCGCGCAGCCGCGTGCTGGTGCCGGCGCCCAGCACCGCGCCGACACCGAAGGCGCCCAGCAGCAGGCCGTAGATCGAAGGGCCGCCGCCGATCTGGTCGCGGGCGATCAGCGGCATCAGCGCCCACACCGCGCTGGCGGTGATGCCGAACACGGTGGAGCGGAACAAGACGCTGCGGATCGCCGGCGACAGGCGCACATAGCGCAGGCCGGCGACCATGGCGCTGGCGATGCTCTCCGGCGGCAGCTTGCGCTCCTCCACCGGCCGCTTCCAGCGCAGCAGCACGAAGAGCAGGCCGAAATAAGACAGCGTGTTGATCAAGAACGCCGCCTGCGAGCCCAGCAAGGCGACGATGAAGCCGCCGATCGCCGGGCCGACGCTGCGCGCGATGTTGAAGCCGATGCTGTTGAGCGCCACCGCCGCCGGCAAATCGCGGCGCGGCACCACTTCGCCCACCGCCGATTGCCAGGCCGGCCCATAGAGCGCGGTGCCGCAGCCGACCAGGAAGGTGAGCGCCAGCAGGCTCCAGGGCGTGATGGCGCCCGTGTAGGTGAGGAAGGCCAGCAGCGCCGAGAAGATCAGCGCCATGAACTGCGCCGCGAGCATCAGCTTGCGGCGGTCGAACAGATCCGACACCGCGCCCGCGATCAGCGACAGCGCCATGATCGGCAGCACGTTGGAGGCCTGCACCAGCGCGACGATGTCGGCCGTCGGCGACAGCGAGGTCATCAGCCACGAGGCGCCGACCGCCTGGATCAGGCCGCCGAAATTGGAGGCCAGGCTCGCCACCCACAAGGCCAGGAAGACGCGCTGCTGGAAGGGGGCGAGGATGGAAGCGTGGGGCGTGGCCTGGGTGGCGGCGGGGCTGGGATCGGCGCCGGGACGATCGGCGTTGCTCATGATGATGGTCGGGTTCCGGATGCGGGATGCGCCACGCATCGTCCGCCGGGCTGTGCCGGCAGTCAATTGGAAGGATGGCAATTGGAAGGATGACAATCGGCAAGGATGGCGGGATCACCCGAATTTGTGGCGCGGTCCGGCTGATTCAGAGGCCGGGCTTATTTCATCCGATTGCGGACGCCGCCGGCGCCTGGGCCGCAATCCCCGGTTTCGCGTGGTCCGCTTCGCTCGCCGCCTCGACCATGCGCACCAGCTCCGCGGTGGAGTGGGCGCCCATCTTGGCCACGGCGCGGGCGCGATGCACCTTCACCGTCTTCTCGACGATGCCGAGCCGGCCGGCGATCTGTTTGTTCAGCAGGCCGGCGACGACGCCGTCGAGCACCTCGCGCTCGCGCGAGGTGAGGGTGGCGAGCCGGCTGGCGAGGCCGTGCACGCGGTCCGCATGGGCGCGTTGATGCAGGTCATGCTCCGTCGCGCGGTGCACCGCTTCCAGCAGCGCGGTGGCATCGACCGGCTTGGTCAGGAAGTCGACGGCGCCGGATTTCATTGCGGTGACGCTCGACGGCACATCGCCGCGGCCCGACAGGAAGATGATCGGCCGACATTGCCCCAGGCGCGCCAGCTCTTTCTGCAGATCCAGCCCGGTCATCTCCGGCATCAGCAGGTCGAGGATCAGGCAGCCGGGCACGGTCGCATCATGTCCGGCCAGGAATTCCCGCGCCGAGCGATAGGTCCGGACGGGCCAGCCGTCGCTCTCGAGCAGCCGCGCCAATGCCCGCAGCACGCGCGGATCATCGTCGACCAGGAAGACGGTTTCATTCAGCTTGCCCATGCCATGCCTCGTTCAATGCTGCGCTCGACAATCGGCAGCGAGAATCCGAAGACCGCTCCGCCCCGCGGGTTGCTTTCGCACCAGATCTTGCCGCCATGGGCGGACAGGATGGAGCGGCTGATGGTCAGGCCCAGACCCAGGCCCTGCGATTTGGTGGTGACGAAGGGCTCGAACAGCCGGTCACGCAGATCCGTCGGAATGCCGGCGCCATTGTCGGCGACGGTGACGGCCAGGCCGTCATTGCCGTGCCGGCTGGTCGCCAGGACCAGGTGATGGATCTGGCCCGGGTCGGCCGCCATCGCGTCGCAGGCGTTGCGCACCAGATTGATCAGCACCTGCTGGATCTGCACCCGGTCGCCGCGCGCCGGCGGCAAGCCTTCGCCGAGATCGGTTTCGACATGGATGCGCCGCTCGATCAGGTCGCTATGAACCAGGTTCAGCACCTCGTCGACGATCTGGTTGAGATCCAATTCCGCGTAATGGATCTCATCCTTGCGGATGAGGGTGCGCAGCTTGCTCAGCACGGCGCCCGCGCGGTGGTCGTCCTGAACGATGTCGGCCAGGATCTCCTGCAACTCGGCCGGGTCGCTCGCCGGCCGGGCGATCAGGCGCTGCGCGGTCTGGGCATTGCTGAGGATGGCGGTCAGCGGCTGGTTCAATTCATGCGCCAGCGCGCCGGACAACTCGCCCAGCACGGCGACACGGGTCAGGTGGATGAGCTGCTGGCGCTGCTGCTCGGACTCGATCTGAGCCTTCTTGCGCTCGGTCACGTCGATGATGGTGCCCGCGACCAGGCGTCCTTGCTCGTTGCGGATGCAATGTCCCGTCGCCGACAGCCAGCGCTTGTTGCCGCCATCGGTCAGGCGGAACTCGCCTTGGAAAATGCCGCCGGTGCGCAGGCTTTCGAGCAGCGTGGCCTTCGCCATGTCCTGCTTGCGACCGGCGAGCGATCGCAGGAACAGCCCAAGATCGATGTCGGCATTCGGCGCGACGCCGAGCATCTGGCGGCAACGCGGCGTCATCCAGATGCTGTCCCTGGCCGGGCACCAGGACCACAGGCCGAGATTGGCGGTCGTGGCGGCGATCTCGATATGCTGGTTCACCTGGCGCAGCGACGCCTCCGCCTTCTGCCGCTGGCGCTTCTGGCGCCAGAAAGCGAGGATGATGATCGCCTGGCCGACAATCACCAGCAGGCCGGTGAGCGCGGCCGGCCAATGCTCGACCCACAGCGAAGGCTTTTGGAAGAGTATCTTCGTTCCGACCGGCAACAGATCCGTGTCCAGGTCCCAGCGTTGCAGCACGCGCCAATCGACCTGCGGGATGGCGTCGGAATCCTCGATGGTCAAGCTCTCGGGACCCAGCAGGCCACGCAACAGGGGCAACGCCATCGCCGCGGTCGCCGCTCCGGCATCGTCGAAAGTGGCGATGTTGCCGCCGACGATGCCCTTGCCCAGGAGAGTCGGGTAGACGCCATAGACCGGCGCGCGGGCCGCCGCGGAAATGCGCGCGGTCAGGTCGGCCGGCACAAACGTGTTGCCGCTGCCGTCCTTGAACATGCTGAGATAGACGATCGCCGATTGCGGCTGCGCATTGCGCACCGCGTTCAACACCGCGTCCAGCGGCAGCGCCGCAAGATCGACGATCGTGTACTGGCGTTCGTAGGCGGCAATCTCGGCCAGGGCCCGGTCGTGCCAGGCGCGATCGAAATCGGAGGCGCCGGTTATCAGGACGATCCGTTTCAGGTCGGGCTGCAAGGCGGTCGCCAGATTAATGGTCCTGGCAAGCCGCAGGTCCATCGTGACGCCGCCTACGCCGGCGGGAAGGTTGGCCAGCATCGGGCTGCCCCTGCGAATCCCGGCGAAGATGATTGGAACGCCCGGCAGCAATTGATCCCTGTGTTGCAGCAGCAGCTCCAGTGCGGGCGGGCCGAGTGCGAAGACAAGATTGATTTCGTCGTCCGCGAACCTCGCCGACAATCGCCGCAGCGTCTCGCGCATCGCGTCGTCGGAGCTGCCGCGCGACATGTCCATGAATTCGCTGAAGATCGTGAGGTTCGCCGGGATCGCCGCGCGCAGCGGCGCGACGATGCTGTCGGTGAGGATGCGCGTGGCGGGCAGCAGACTGTCCTCGGCGGCGAGGATCAGCACGTTGTGCGGCGTTGCGTCGGCCATCGCCGGAGATGCCGCGCCGCAAGCGACGGGAATCATTCCGGCCAGAACCGCGGCCCGCAACCTTGCGATCCATTTCGCCATGCGCCCCCACCCCATGGGCCAACACGCGATATGCGCAACTCAAGCCGTACCATCCGGCAACGTCAGATACGGACATAAGTATTGTAGGTATTTATACGCTTCAACTTCTGGGCGTGCCAAGCAGAGTCCGCATGGAACCGTCGTGTTCACGCTTTTTCTGCGGTTGGACCAAGGTCCATCTGTCATTTCGCGAAGGGATGTTTGGATAATCACCCTATAGGGCACGTTTCCGCAGAATGCGGTCACTCGACCGTCATAAGCGGCCTCCGCATCTGCGTATTGAAACGTTATAGACACCGTCCAATCGTGCAACGCGGGCCCCGGGCGAGGAGCAGTCGATGCGCGGACCTTTTCTCAAGGCGCTCGTTCTTTCCGGCCTCGCGCTGCTGATGCTCTCCGGTTGCAGCTCGTTGCTGCGCCAGCCTTATCCCACCGACCAGCCGCCGGCGACCTTCGAAGGTTTCGGGCACATCCGATATTATCCGGGCGAGTATGCCACGCTCGGCCAGACCGATCTTGAAACGGCCTACCAGAACGAACCGGCGGATGCCTATCAGACCCAGCCCGACGGCTCCGTCGTCTACAATTATCTCGCGGTCTCCGGCGGCGGGTCCGATGGCGCATTCGGCGCCGGCCTGCTGAAGGGCTGGAGCGAGTTCGGCGACCGGCCGAAATTCAAGATCGTCACCGGCGTCAGCACAGGCTCGCTGATCGCGCCGCTTGCCTTCCTCGGCCCCGAATATGACGGCGCCTTGAAGGAGGCTTACACGACGATCGACGCCAGCCACATCTTCCTGGTGCGCAGCATGCTGAGCCTGATCTGGCAGGAATCGGTGACGGACAACAAGCCGTTCGAGGAGATGATCGCGAAATACATCACCGACGACGTGCTGAACAAGATCGCCGAGGAGCACAACAGAGGGCGCCGCCTGTATGTCGCGACGACGGACCTGGATCGCGAGGTGCCGGTCATCTGGGACATGGGCGCGATCGCGAGCAGCACCAGCCCGGATCGCCTCGCCATGTTCCGTCGTGTGCTGCGCGCCTCTGCCTCGATCCCCGCTTTCTTTCCGCCGGTCCTGTTCCAGGTGAAGCTCGACGGCCAGAACCGCGACGAACTGCACGTCGATGGCGGCGTGTTCTTCCAGTCCTTCTTCGTCGGCAACACGATCGACATGAAGCAGATGGTGGCGCTCGCCCATCCGGACTGGACCAAGCCCAACGTCCATCGCCTCTACGTCATTCGCAACGGGCGCCTGGATTCGCAGCCGCGCACGGTCAATCGCTCGCTGGGCTCGATCTCCGCCTATTCGATCGACACCATGTTGAAGGTTTCCGGCATCAACGATCTGTATCGCCTGTATGTCGGCGACGTCGGCGGCGAGCTGGAGCTGCAATATATCGCCATCCCGCACGAATACGTGCCCTCCACGACGGAGGAGTTCAACCAGCAGGAGATGGTCCAGGAATACGAGCTCGGTTACCGGATGGGCGTCGGCGGCGTTCCCTGGAAACGCCTGCCGCCGGGGTACCGCGTGTAAAGCGTGGTGGGCAGGGGCATGGAGCCGACGGCTGCGCCGTCATCCGGTCATGTCGGACAGGTCAGCATGAGCATGCGACATCGCATTGCCGTCATCGACGACGATCACTCGGTGCGCAAGGCGCTGCAGCGTCTCCTGCGCTCGGTCAATCTCGAGGCGGATGCCTATGGATCGGGCCAGGAGTTCCTGGATGCGCTGGGCGCAGCGAAGCCGGATTGCCTGGTGCTCGACCTGCAGATGCCGGAAATGAACGGCCTCGAGCTGCAGTTGCATCTGGCGGAGACCGGGATCCGCCTGCCGGTGGTTGTCATTACCGGCCATGACGAGCCGGGTATGCGGGCGCAATGCATGGCGGCCGGCGCCAGCACCTACCTGCGCAAGCCGCTCGACGACCAGGTGTTGCTGGAGGCGATCAGGCGGGCCATCGCCGCCGCGCCGCGCCACGACTAGGTCCGGTTGAGACCCCGTTGGCTCTGCGGTTGGACCAAGGTCCAATTGTGCCCTTTTGCCGGCTGCCGATACTGTGGAAGCTCGCCGGACAGCGGGGATGGATGATGACCCTGGCCGGCGAGGCCCGGCGCGAGAAGCCGAGCAATGCCCCGGCCGGGTGGCTCAGGCATCTTCCCCCGATGCGCGCCACCCGGCTTAATTCCCCCGCGGCGATGGCAGCCCCTTCCAACCTGGAACTTCTGCGTTAGAGTGTGGGTTCACCCGCAGGGTCGCGACGTCACATCGGACAAGGCATGGCAGCCGGCAACCGGATCGTCGACATATCGGAAGATGCGGTGACGGCGCGGCGCCGACGGCGCCGGGCGCTGCTGCGGATCGGCGTGCCGATCCTCGGCATCGTGCTGGTGATCGCGGCGATCATCGGCATCGCGCTCTACTCGCACGAAGCAAACCGGCGCGGCGTGCTGGCCCTGTCGGACGATCTGCTGAACAATCTCGACGCGCAGATTTCGCAGCGCGTCTCCGCCTTCCTCGACCCGTGCGAGCGGGTGCTGCGCATCCTGCGCGACGTCGCCACCAAGACGCCGCCGACCGAGCGGCGCGCCACCACCGAGCGGTTCGCCGGCAGCGTGCTGAACGAGCTGCCGCAGATGGCCGCCTTCTATGCCGGCGACAGCGACGGCAACTTCATGATGGCGCGGCGCGGCGAGAATTTCGGCGTGTCGCTGAAGCAGATCTACAACGACGATTCCGGCCGCAACGTCCTGTTGATCGAGCGCAACGCCGCCGGAATCGAGATCTCCCGGCGCGAAGACCCGACCGACACCTTCGATCCGCGCACACGGCCCTGGTTCCAGGGCGCGCTGACGGCGACCGACATCTACTGGACGGGCATCTTCATCTTTTTCAGCGACGGCAAGCCCGGCATCACCGTCTCCACCAAGGTGCGCGAGCCGGACGGATCCGACCGCGTCTTCGGCGTCGACATCACGCTGGAGGAGCTGTCGCGTTTCCTGGGCACGCTGGAGATCGGCGAGCATGGCCGCGCCCTGATCATGGATGGCGAGGGCCGCCTGATCGCCGTGCCGCATTCCGAAGAGCTGATCAAGCCGACCGGCGACCAATTCGTCCCACCGAAGGTCGACGAACTGGGCGACGATGTGCTGACCGCCGCCTTTGATCGTTTCCGGGTCGAAGGCAAGGGCCGCCGCATCATCGAGCGCGACGGTGTCGCCTACATTTCCAGCGTGACGCCGCTGCCCGGATCCGGCCGCCAATGGTGGGTCATGATCGTGGTGCCGGAAGACGACTTCATCGGCTTCGTCGCCAGCAACAACCAGACGGCGCTGGCGATGTCGATGATCATC
>DASZQC010000463.1:0-3722 GCA_035549815.1 Dongiaceae bacterium | reverse complement strand
GCCAAAGGAATGCCGCGCTTGCGGCATTCGGCCGACACCTGCTCGATGCCGTAGGGCCAATAGCGCACGCCGCCCAGCAGCCGCACCACCACCAGCTTCGCCTCGGCGACGATGCTCTCGACATAGGAATCGACCGAGAGGTGATGCGAGAGAAGCAGCAGGTTGGCAAGGCGCAAGGTGGGTTTTGGATCGGCAAGATGCGCATGGGCCTTCGCCAGGCACGCCAGCTCGCTGTCCGCCGCCGAGAGCACGACGATCTCGCCCGGAGTCTGGCCGAGATCGACGGCTTCGCTGCCGTCGACGATCTGCCCGGGCTTGGCGGCGAGGAGATGCATGGCGTCCGATCAGAGTCCCAGAGCCTGCGCGATGGCGGCGCGATCCAGGCCCTTGAGCCCGATCACCACCAGGCGCGAGCGGCGATCCTCGTCCGCCTCCCAGGCGCGATCGTAATAGTGATTGAGGCGCGGCCCGACGCCCTGCAGCACCAGGCGCATATCCTTGCCCGCCACATCCATGAAGCCCTTCACCCGCAGGATGTCGTGACGCTCGATCGCCGGCATCAGCTTGGCGACCAGATCTTCCGGCCGTTTCAGCTGCGGCAAATCGAGATGAAAGGATTCGAACTCGTCGTGATCGTGATCCTCGCCCTCCAATTCGTGGTGCGAGAATCGGCTGTCGAGATCGCTCTCGGCGGTAGCATTAAGGCCGAGCAGCACGCCCGGATCGATGTCGCCAAAGCTGGCCGGCACCACCTTGGCGGCGCGCTTCAGCTCCCTGGCGATGTGGGCGGAAGCGGCGCTGCGCGCGGCATCGTCCATCTGGTCGTTCTTGTTCAGCACGATCAGATCGGCGCAATTGATCTGATCCTCGAACAGTTCCGCGATCGGGCTTTCGTGGTCCAGCGCCGCATCGGCGCTGCGCTGCTGGTTCACCGCCTCGACATCGTCGGCGAAGCGGCCGGCCGCGGCGGCGGGGCCATCGACCACCGCGATGACGCCGTCGACGGTGACGCGGTTGCGCACTTCCGGCCAGTTGAAGGCCTTCACCAGCGGCTTGGGCAACGCCAGGCCCGAGGTCTCGATGACGATATGCTCCGGCGGATTCGGCCGGTCGAGCAAGGCCTGCATGGTGGGCAGGAAATCGTCGGCGACGGTGCAGCAGATGCAGCCGTTCGCCAGCTCGACGATGTTCTCCTCCGGGCAGCCTTCGATCTTGCAGCCCTTCACCAATTCGCCGTCGACGCCCATCTCGCCGAACTCGTTGATGATCAGCGCCAGGCGCCGCCCATTGGCGTTGCGCAGCAGGTTCTGGATCAGGGTCGTCTTGCCCGCCCCCAGGAAGCCCGTCACCACCGTCGCCGGAATCTTGCTTCGCATCTTAAGTCCCGCTCCTATTTCAATTTCATCGGCAGTCCGGCGGCGATGAAGAACACCGCATCCGCCTCCGTCGCGATCCGTTGGTTCATCCGTCCCGCATGGTCGCGAAAATCGCGCGCCAGTTTGTTGTCCGGCACGATACCGAGGCCGACCTCGTTGGCGACGAACACCACCGGTCCGCCCACCTGGCCCAGCGCCTTCAGCAGCGCGTCGGTCTCCGCCGCCGGGTCGCGGGCGGCATGCATCAGGTTGCTGAGCCACAAGGTCAGGCAATCCACCAGCACCGCCGCGCCCTGCTCGGTCTCCGCCACCAAGGTCCGCGCCAGGTCCAGCGGCGCTTCGACCGTGCGCCATTGCGTGTCGCGCCGCGCCTGATGCTGCCGCACCCGTTCGCGCATTTCCTCGTCGTGGATTCCAGCGGTGGCGAGATAGACGCAGCCGCGGCGATGGCCCGCGACCATGCCTTCGGCGAACGCGCTCTTGCCCGAGCGCGCGCCCCCCAGCACCAGGGTCACAGGCGGCAATGCAGATCCAGAACCAGCCGGCGTGGCTGCCATGGATGTGGTCCCTTCCTCCCGCCGAGGCGGCCGACAAAACGACGATCCGTTGAGGTCTCCTGGCTCGATCGCGGGACTTTGGTCGCGCCTTCCCAGCTCTCATCGAGCCAGTGGCCGCTGCGCCGTCCTTTGCTCCGCCACCTAAACTCGGCTGCGGGCGATCCTACAGTTGCGGGGGCAGCCCCGGATTTGTGCCAGTCAGGTTGGAACTCTGACGGCCCGCACCGGCTTCCCTCACGACGGATGCGGGCGGAAAATAGCCGAGCCGTTGGACCGGGTCCAACCCTGAACGCGACGGCTGGATTTCCAGCCGCGACGCCGGCGTGGTTACCGCTTTCTTGCCTCCTGGATGGGAATGTCAGTTCAGCGGAGAAAATCTTAGAACACACATTGGGATATATCGAAGAAGTAAAAGTGTCGCATCGGAATCTCTCGGCCACTCACCGACATTCTTCTTTCGTAACGGGGACTCCGCCGCCAATATGCTGCGCCGGGTGGGGACCCGCGCGATTGCGCGCGATCGCAGATCGAATGGGCGGCATTAGAGCCTGATGAGTTTGACGGACAACACAAGCGGGTTGGCGGATGATTCCGCCGTCTATCGCTTTTTGCTCGCCGCACCGATGGTGCCGGTGACGATCAGCGAATGGACGACGGGCCACATCCTCCATGTCAACGAGATGGCGGCGGCCCTGTTCGGCCTGCCGGCGGACGCGATTCTCGGCCGCTCGATGGCCGAGTTCTACGGCGATCCGACGGGACGCGAGCGCTTCCTGCGCGCCCTCGCCGAGAATGACGGCATCATCCGCATGGACCTGGAGCTGCGGCGCGCCGATGGCGGCTTCATCTGGGTGCAGGCGGCGGGCGGGCGCATCCGCTATCGCGGCGTCGATGCCATCATCGCCGTCATCAACGACATCACGGTGCAGAAGCTGCGCGAGGCGGAGCTGGCGGAGGCCGGCCGCAAGCTGACCGAGCAGGCCGCCGACCTGACGCGCCTCACCGCCGAATTGCGCCTGAAGAAGCACGCGGCGGAGGCGGCCAATGCCGCCAAGAGCTCGTTCCTGGCGCATATGAGCCACGAATTGCGCTCGCCGCTCAATGCCGTCCTGGGCTTCGCCGAAGTCGTGCGCGACATGCATTTCGGCGAGGACCAGATCGAACGCTATATGCAATATGGCGGCTTCATCCACCAGGCGGGCACGCATCTGCTGGCGCTGATCGACGACATTCTCGATCTGGCGAAAGTGGAAGCGGGCAAGCTGGAACTGCAATCCACCACCTTCGTCCTGGCCGAGCTGCTGGATGAATGCGCGCGCATGATGCGCTCGCTGGCGGAACGGCGCGACGTCATCTTCCAGGTGACGCTGCCGCCCTCGGGCCTGCTGCTGACCGCCGACCGCCGGCGGGTGAAACAGATGGTGGTCAATTTGCTGTCCAACGCGATGAAGTTCACCGCGGGCGGCGGCAAGGTGGTGCTGGACGTGCAGAAGCTGGCCGATGGCAGCATCGTCATTTCCGTCACCGACACCGGCGTCGGCATGGCGGCCGACGAGATCCAGTTGGCGCTCGAGCCCTTCGGCCGCATCCAGGGCACGGCAAACGGCGATCCGACCGGCACCGGCCTTGGCCTGCCCATCGTGCGCGACCTGGTCGAAGCGCATGGCGGCAAGCTGCTGCTCCATTCGGAGCCCGGCAAGGGCACCGTCGCCCGCTTGGTGTTCCCGGCGCCATCCGCGTAATTTCCCGGGCGCCTATCCTCGCCTGAAATCGCTGCTTTCTGTCGCGC
>DASZQC010000462.1:0-30815 GCA_035549815.1 Dongiaceae bacterium | reverse complement strand
GACCACGATGCGCCCCTGCCCCCCCTTTTCGTCATCACCGGGCCGACGCGCAGCGTCGAGACCCGGTGATCCAAGTTCCTGCGTCCCAGGCGCGGTCGCCGACTTGGATTGCCGGGTCAAGCCCGGCAATGACGGTGGGATGCTGGTAGGGCGGAACGCGCGCACCCATTCGGCGTATGGCGGAGTGCTGACGCCCGCTGCGTCGACGACGGTCTGAGCGACCACCACATCGCCCGCCCGCAGCTCCGGATGCAACGCGCCGGCGATGCCGAAGCTGACCAGGCCTGTAGCGCCTTGGGCGATGGCGCTTTCGATCTTTCCCGGCGCGCTCTGCGCCTTGCCACCGACGCTGATGCAGGCGAGCCCAAGGCCGCGCAGGATTTTCGCTTCGGATTTGAGGCCGGTGACGACGAGCAGCAAGCGCTCACATCCCGTGCATGACGGTCGTGGCGTTGCCGCTCTTCAGGTTCCGGTAGCGCGCCATCGCCCAGGCGGGAAAGAACTGCTTGTAGCCGTGATAGCGCAGGTAGAAGACGCGCGGAAAACCGACGGCGGTGAAATGCTGCTCCGCCCAGGTGCCGTCCGGCGCCTGCGTGTCGGCCAGGAACTGGATACCGCGCTGGACCGACACATCGTCGACATCGCCGGTCGCCATCAGGCCGAGCAGCGCCCAGGCGGTCTGCGATGGCGTAGACTCCTTGCCCTCGCCGCGCGGCTGGTCTTCCCAGTAAGAAGCGCCATCCTCGCCCCAGCCGCCATCTGCGCGCTGCTTGGCGCGCAGCCAGGCGGCCGCCTTGCGCATCGCCGGATGATCGCCCGGCACGCCGACCGCGTTCAGGGCGCATAGCACCGACCACGTGCCATAGATGTAGTTGGTCCCCCAGCGGCCGAACCAGGCGCCGTCCGCCTCCTGCTCGCGCAGCAGATACTCGACCGCCGCCTTCACCTTGGGATGGTCCATCTTGTAGCCGAGCTGCGCCAGCATCGACAGGCAGCGCGCCGAGACGTCCGCCGTCGGCGGGTCCAGCAGCGCGCCGTGATCGGCAAAGGGGATGTGGTTCAGGTAATAGTATTCGTTGTCCGCGTCGAACGAACCCCAGCCGCCATTCTTGCTCTGCAGGCCGAAGATCCATTCCGTCGCGCGGTCGATCGCGTCGCGATAGCGCTCACGGTCGGCGCGGTCCATCGCCATGACGACGACCGCCGTGTCGTCGACATCGGGATAGTAATCGTTGCGGTACTGGAAGGCCCAGCCGCCGGGACGCACGCCCGGACGCGCCGCCGCCCAATCGCCGACCACGTCCAGGATCTGGCGATCCTTCAGCCAGTCCAGCGCCGGGATTGCGCGCTTCGCCGCCTCGCCGCCGGCCTCGAGCAGCGCATGGCTCACCAGCGCGGTATCCCAGACCGGGGACAGGCAGGGCTGGCAATAGGCCCGGTCTTCCTGCACCACCATCAGCTTTTCCAGCGAGGCGCGCGCGATGGCACGCTGCGGATGATCCTCCGGATAGCCGAGCACGTCGTACATCATCACCGAGTTGGCCATCGCCGGATAGATGGCGCCCAGCCCATCCTCGCCATTCAGCCGCTCGCCGACCCAGGCGACCGCGCGCTCGATGCAGCGCTCGCGCAAGACAGCGGGAAACAAGGTCTGCGCCTGTTGCAGCACGCGATCGAGGCCGCGGAACAAGGAAGCCCACGGCCCCTTGCGGTTCATGTTGTACCAGTTGGCCACCTTCTCCGGCGGCGTCACGAACAGCTCGCGCACGTCCACGCCGCGGCGGTTGCGCGCCGTGGGCCGCTGCGCCATCAGCACCAGCAAGGGGACGATCACCGTCCGCGACCAATAGCTGACCTTGTCCAAATGGAAGGGAAACCACTTGGGCAGGATCATGATCTCCACCGGCATGACCGGAATGGCGTGCCACGGCACCTGCCCGAAGAGCGCGAGCTGGATCAGGGTGAAAACGTTCGATTCCTTGGCCCCGCCATGGCGCAGGATCGCCTCGCGCGCGCGGATCATGCCCGGCGCATTGATGTCCTCGCCGCACATCTTCAGCGCGTAATAGGCCTTCACGCTGGCGGAGATGTTGAAGTCGCCGGCATGGAACAGCGGCCAGCCGCCATGTTCGCCCTGGATCGACCACAGATAGCGGACAATCTTCCGCTCCAGCTCCGGCGCATCGGGCTCGCCCAGGAAATGCCGCAGCAGGATGTATTCGGCGGGAATGGTGGCGTCGGCTTCCAGCTCGAACGCCCAATGGCCGTCCGGCCGCTGCAACGCCAGCAGCGCGGTGACGCCTTTGCCGACGCCATCCTCGACCCGCGACAGCAGATCGCCAAAATCTCGCGCTCGGGCTGCGGGCAATCCGCGACCGTCCATCTCTTAGAACCGTTCTAATTTTTAATACGCAGGCCGCAGAATGCGTGAAGTCCGGCCGTATTTCAACCTGCGGAAACACCATGTTAACCAAACGCCCGCGCATGGCTGGGGGCATGGTGAAACGATTGCATCCCGGCGCTAGAAATGGGTTAGATCGCCGGTGGGATATTGAGGGCCGTGAGGAATGGCCGCTGGACCAGCCAGCCGACCGTGGTCGTTGTCGCTGTCGCAACGGATGCTCGTCATCTTTGCGGCCAGCGTCATCGCGGTCAGCGCGCCGGCGGCGCTGGTCTTCTACTGGTTCACGCGCGAAGCCGCGATCAAGGAAGCGGAGCAGTTCGTCGAATCCTCCCTCGATCGCCGCATCCTGGGCCTGACCTATACGATCCGATTGGCCGGCGCGTCGCTGTCGCGCTTCAACCTGATGCTGCTCGACCGCCTCGCGGCGCCGCCCGTGCCGGGCGAGGTCGAGCGTTTCGCCGCCGGCTTGGAGCCCAATCCGGGTGGCATGCCGGCGACGCGGCGCAGCGGATTCAACGGCCATGTGCAGGCCGGCGTGGTCCTGCATCCCGGCGCGCCGCGCAGCGCCGAAATCGACCGCTTCCATGCGCGCACGCAGCGCCTGATGTCGCTCTATGCCGGCGCCATGGTACCGCCGCTCGATTCCATGTGGTTGCTGACGCGTGACCAGACCACGGTTATCTATGTGCCGCGCGATCCGGACTTCATCTACAACGCCACTACCGGAAACAATTACCTGGAGACGGAGTGGGTCACGCTGGGCGATCCGGCGGTCAATCCCAAGCGCGAGGTGCGCTGGACCCACGCCAGCTACGATCCCATCCTGCGCACCTGGATGGTGAGCGCGGTGCTTCCGTTCGATGTCAACGGCGCATGGGTTGGCAATCTCGGCCATGACCTGTTCCTGGACGAGGTCACCGCGCGCCTGATCGGCACCGGCGAGATCGAGGGCACCGAGCATTTCCTGGTCGATTCCGACGGCGCGCCGATCATCGCCGGACGCTGGCAGCAGGAGCTGCGCGAGAACCGCCTGACCGACGCGGACCGGACGGCATTCAAGGAGACGATCGCCACGCTGCACAGCGCCTTCGCCGCCGCGCCCGACATCGCCGCGCCGGCGCGGGTGGAGCTTGGCGGGACCAGCTATTCGGTGCTGATGCGGACGGTGCCGGAGACGGGCTGGCAATATTACGTTGCCACGCCCATCTCCGGCATGGTCGGCGGAGCCAGCCGCGCGCTGCTGCTGTTCGGCGTCACCGCGGTCATCGCCATCGTGCTGGTGGCGGCCGTCACGCACGTGCTGATGCGCCGCCAGATCATCCAGCCGGTGCGTGCGCTGGCCGCCACCGTGCGCAGCTTCGCCGCCGGCGACCCGCAGGCCAGGACCACGATCGACCGCGACGACGATATCGGCGATTTGGGCCGAGCCTTCAATGCGATGGCGGACCGCATCAGCGCCGCGCATGACGACCTGACCCTGACCCAGGAGGAGCTGCAGCATCGCAACACGGCGCTGCTGCATGCGAACCGCACCAAGTCGAACTTCCTCGCCAACATGAGCCATGAGCTGCGCACGCCGCTCAACGCCATCATCGGCTTTGCCGAGATCCTGCGGCACCAGATGTTCGGGCCGCTCGGCAGCGAGCGCTACAGCTCCTACGTGAACGACATCCAGCGCAGCGGCCAGCATCTGCTGTCGCTGATCAACGACGTCCTCGATATGTCGCGGATCGAGGCCGGCCGCCAGCCGATGAAGCTGGAGCAGCAGCCGCTGCGGCCGCTGATCGAGCGCAGCATGCGCATGACCCAGCCGATGGCGGAGAACCGCGCCGTGCGCCTGGACCTCGATGCCGACGGCTTCGACCTCAGCGCCAATTGCGACAGCCGCGCGGTGATCCAGATGGTGGTGAACCTGGTCTCCAACGCCATCAAGTTCTCGCCGCCCGGCGGCGCGGTGAACATCCGGCTGCAGGCGTCCGAGCTGGGCGGAGCCAAGATCAGCGTCGCCGATACCGGTCCCGGCATCGACGAAGGCGTGCTGCCGCACCTGTTCGAGGCCTATGCCCATCGCGCCGCCATGACGACGTCGCGCTATGACGGCGTCGGCCTCGGCCTGGCGATCACCAAGGCGCTGATCGAGCTGCATCACGGCCATATCCATGTCGTGACCCAGCCCGGCCGCGGCACCATCATGACGCTGGAGCTGCCGCCGACCTTGCCCTGAGGTCGCTGGCGTTCCCGCGCCCGGCTGTATAGCCTGAGGCAAGTGCGACCGCCATTTCGTATCCGCATCGCCGAGCCATGCAGACGGACAGACTTCCGGGCGACAGACCCCAACCCGATCAACTCCTGACCGATCAGTTCCCGGCTGATCAGTTCCGGGCCGATCAGTTTCCGCCCAATCTGTTCCCGGCGGGCCTCGACGAGTCGCCGACCTTTGGCAGCGGAGCTGCCGAGCCGGATCGCGCCTCCATCTCGCTGACCCGCACCCTGGCGCTGGCGGCGGCCGGGCTGCTCGGCGCCGCGCTTATCGTCGGGGGGCCCGTCCTGCTGCGGCAGCAGCGGCGCGTGGGCGAAGTGTGGGCGGAGGCGTCCGGCACCCTTTCCACCGGCGGGCCGGCGCTGTCGGACCTGGCACAGACCTATTGGATGATCCTGGTGATCGTGGCGGCCGCCGGCATCGCGCTCGCTTACTGCGTCCTGCGCATGCTGCGCCACGCGCAATCGCAGGTCGCCGTCCGCAAGGAGGCGCAATCCATGCTGCTGCGCGCCGAGCGCGCGCGCCTCGATGCCGACCAGGCCAACGCCGACAAGTCCCGCTTCCTGGCCGAAGCCGGCCACGATCTGCGCACGCCGCTCACCACCATCATGGGCTATGGCGAGATCATCGAGCAGGAGCTGATGGGCCCGATCGGCCGCACCGTCTATCGCGACGCGGCCGAGAACATCGTCCAGGCCAGCCGGCAATTGACCGCGCGCATCGCCGACATCATCGAGCTGTCGCGCGTCGACGGTTCCATCACCCGCCCCGCCGACCGGGCGTCCCTGGTCAGCGCCATCGTGCGCGACGCGCACGGCTGGGCGGTGTCGACCTTCGCCGCCAAGCGCCTGACCATCGGGCTGCGCCTGCCGGATTCACCGGTCGGGCTGAAGGTGCAGCCGCTGCTGTTCCGCCGCATCGCCCGCGGCCTGATCGCCGACGCCGCGGCGCGCACGCCGGAAGGCGGCGCGGTGATCATCTCGGTCGGCTTCGGCGGCGACGGAAGGCTCGACCTCTCGGTCCGCGACACCGGGCCCAGTCCCTCGCTCGCCTCCAGCGGCCCGGGCCGCGCGGCGCACGACCGGCGCTCCATCCTGCTGGCGCGGCGGCGCGACGGCGGCGGCGAATTGGGCCTGATGATCGTGCGGGCGCTGATGGAATCGATCGGCGGCCACCTGGAGGTGGTCGATACCGGCAATCGCGGCTCGGAGATCCACCTGCTGTTCCCGCGCCACCTGGTGGAACGAGCCGCGCCCCGCCTGCGCCGCCAGAACTTCCTCGAATAAGGCCTACCCCGACGCGCCGAGGCGCAGCTTGGCGACGGTCGAGAGCGGCGCGACGATGAAGCCTTCCGCCTTGGCGCGCGGCAGCCAAGCCTTGATCGCGGCGATGGTGGCGGGATGCGGATGGCCGATCGCGATGGCATGGCCGTTCTCGCGTGCCACCCGTTCGGCAAGGGCCAGTTGGCGCAAGACGGCCGTGCTGCTCATGTCGTCGTCCAGGAACACGTCGCGCGCCACATGCGCCACGCCGAGCTGCGCCGCCAGGCGGTCGCCGACGCTGGTGGAGATGGTCTTTGAATCCAGGAACAGCAGATTGCGGCGCTTCAGCTCCTCGATCACCACGCGCATGCCGCGCTCGTCCTGGGTGAAGCGGCTGCCCATATGGTTGTTGATCCCGACATAGCCGTCGAACTGGCTGAGGCCCCAGCGCAGCCGCTCCAGGATTTCCGCGTCGGTGTATCCGATGCGCAGCGCCTTTGGCCCGGGATCGACCTCGCTGCTCAGCGGCTCCATCGGCACATGCACCATCAGCTCATGGCCCTTGGCCCGGGCGCGCTTCGCCATGTCGCCGACATGGTTGGCATAGGTCATGAAAGCGAGCGTGATCTCCGGCGGCAGGGCGATCGCCGCCTCGGCATGCGCCTTGTTGACGCCGACATCGTCCAGCACGATGGCGATGATCGGCCTTCCGTGCGGCACGGAAAAGGCGACCGCGTTCTGCAGCCAGGCCGGCTGTCCATCCGAGCCGAGGGCGAGCGGCGCCGCGGGCGCGGCCACCGGGGTCGGGGCCGGCGCCGGAACCGGTTCGGTCTTAGCGATGATTTCGGCGATCCCCGGTTCGGGCTCGGAGATCGGCGTCACCGCCGGTTCGGGCACCGCCTCCACGACCTGTGGCGGCTGCGCCGGCGCGACCGTCGGATTGGCGGCCGCTTCTTCGCCGGTCGGCTGCGGGATGGTGGATTCGACGACCTGCGGCGCTTCGATGTTCACGCGGGCGCCGGTCGCCTTGTCCTTGCTCTCCGGGCTGGCGGCGGCGATCACCATGCCGGCCGCCGGACGCTGATTCAGCCAGGCCGACCCCGCATAGAGGACCGCCACGATTCCGACTGTAAGGCCAATCAGAATGCCGACGCTGAACCGGCTCCAGCCGCTGCGTCCGGTCCAGGCCAACAAGCCGCCCGACCCGCGACTGGTCGCGCGCGCCGGTGCAGCGCGCGCCGTTCTCTTGCGCCGCTTTGGCCGCTGCCGTGATCTTTGCCTGCGAGTCATGGCCCCTATTCTTCCGTGCCCTCATTATCCAGCGCCGGCGACAGGCGCAACACCTGCGGCGTGACCGTGGCGATGATGATGCCGAGGACCGCGACTCCGGTGACCAGGAAAGGCGTGACCGGAGCATAGCCAAAGGCGGCGGCGATCAATACCCAGCCGGGGACGCTGGCGAACAGTGTCACGATCTTGGTGCGGGCCCGGAAATCGTCGGCAAAGCGAGCCAGGTCGATCAGCGACCGCGCATCCTCCCGCCCCACGATCAGGTGCATCCGCGACTCCGCCGCCTTCGGCCGCACCCCGCCGAAAGCAACGGACAATCCATCGCCCCCATCCGCCGGCGCCGTGGCGCCGCGCCAGATCGAGGTGACGTCCCGATGCCTCGACGGATCGAACGGCGCGTTCTCGACCCTGAGGGACCTGAGCGCGATCTCGTCGGCCGCATCGCGCGGCGGCGCCGACAGCGCAACCTCCACCCGCCGGTCGCGCAGCACGCGCAACGCTTCCGTCGCGCCGGCCCGGGCGCCGATGGCAAAGACGAGAATCCCCAGCAAACGCGGATCGGGCGCGCGCTCGACGACCGCCATCACAATCCGGTGCTGGGCCTGTGCCAATTCGATCGCCTCCGCATGGGTGGACAGGTCCAGGCTGTCATCGGCCGTGCAGAGCTCGACGATCACGCCGCTGGCCAGCAGCGCCTGGCGTGACGCCAAAGACTGGCCGTCGCGCGCCTGTCGCAGCGCCGGCAGGCGGATGCGATGCGACACGCCGAATTCCTGGATGGCGCGGCCGATGTCGGTCTCCTCCTCCATGGTCGTTGCCGCCGCCAGCCCGACCAGCTCACCCGGCTTGATCTCCATCGCAGGATAAAGACTGACCAGCTTTACCCGGTCATTGAGCAGCACCGTCGGCGCGCGCAGATGCCAGCGCCGCCGCCGCGCCAGCCACATCAATTGGCCCGCATCGGCGAAATGCACCTGCCGCCTGGCGAGGATCGAGCGCGCCGTGTCGGACAATGACGCCCAGGCCAGGATGAGTCCGGGCGAGACCACGCCCATGAGCAGCGCGCTGCTTTGCGGTACGCCTATGACCGCCATGGCGACCAGGAGCGCCCCCAAAGCGGCCAGCACAAGCACGTCCAGCCTCGGCAAAGGCGGCAGCAATTCCAGGTGCGGCGGCGACTTGCAGCCGGCCTCCACGCCGGCGCGCTGGACGTGATGAAGAACCAGGGTCGCGAAGATCGCCGACAGCGTGGTCCAGCCGATGACCAGAGCGTCCAGGTCGGCCCCCGCCGTGTCGCCGTCCTTGATCCTCCGGATCAACAACAAGGCGGTGGCGGCAGCGATGACCCAGTTGAGGCTCATGGAGCCGCGAACCCGCCCTCGCCATTTGAAGGCCCAGCCGGCATAGAGCAGCGCGGCCCCCACCCCCAGGAGCGGCTGCAGCCGGAGACCGCCTTCGTCGATGTCCGGCACTTCCGGAAACAGCGACCGCCAGACCGGCCAAGCCGCCAAAACGCCCGCCGCCACCGGCCATAGCCAGACGGCCGGTCCCAGTTTCGGCGGTGGCGGCGCGATCCCCGCATGCGCCGGGCGCCACTTCATCGGCGGGAACCGCCTTGCCTTGCTTCGGCCGCCCGGGGGCGGGTAAACTCCCGGCCGCTCGGAAAATGGGGTTTCGGAAACCGGATTTGCGCGTCCATGTTCATCCTGATCGATAACTACGACAGCTTTACCTACAATCTTTACCATTATCTTGGCGAACTCGGGGCCGAGATAGAGGTCTACCGGAACGACAAGATCACGGTCGACGAGGTGATGGCGAAGCACCCCCAGGGCATCATCCTGTCCCCAGGCCCTTGCGACCCGGACAAGGCCGGCATCTGTCTGGACCTGATCAAGGCCGCCGCCAAGGACAAGGTGCCCCTGCTCGGGGTCTGCCTGGGCCACCAGGCGATCGGCCAGGCCTTCGGCGGCAAGGTGGTGCGGGCGCCCAAGCCGATGCACGGCAAGCTCAGCCGCGTCCATCACACCGACAAGAGTGTCTTCAAAGGGTTGCCAAATGATTTCGAGGCCACCCGCTACCATTCCCTGACCGTGGAGCGGGAGGGTTTCCCGGCCGATTTGGAAGTCACCGCCGAGACGGATGACGGCATCATCATGGGCCTGCAGCACAAGACGCTGCCCTTGTGCGGCGTGCAGTTCCACCCGGAAAGCATCGCCTCCGAGCATGGCCACAAGCTGCTGGCCAATTTCCTGCGCTCCGCCGGCAGCAACCTATCCGGGGCGCGCGTGCTGCAATGAGCAGCGCCCAAACGGGATTCAAGGTGGCGGACCTCAAGAGCTTCATCGGGCTGGCGGCACAGGGGCGGCCCCTGTCGCGCGAACAGGCCGAGCAGGCTTTCACGATCATGATGTCGGGCGAGGCCACGCCGGCTCAAATCGGCGGTCTGCTGATGGCGATGCGGGTGCGCGGCGAGACCATTGACGAGATCACCGGCGCGGTTTCCGTGATGCGCGAGAAGATGACGCGCATCAAGGCGCCCGCCGGCGCCATCGACGTCTGCGGCACTGGCGGCGATGCCGCGGGCACCCTGAATATCTCCACCGCCGTCGCCTTCGTCTGCGCAGCCTGCGGCGTGTCGGTCGCCAAGCATGGCAACCGCGCGGCGTCCTCCAAGAGCGGCGCCGCCGACATCCTGACCGCGCTGGGCGTCAATATCGATGCCGACATGGAGACCATCGAGCGCGCGCTGATCGAAGTCGGCACCACCTTCATGTGGGCGCAGAAGCATCACAGCGCCATGCGCCATGTCGGCCCGTCGCGGGTCGAGCTCGGCACACGCACGATCTTCAACATCATGGGCCCGCTCTCCAACCCGGCCGGGGTCAAGCGCCAGCTCCTTGGCGTGTTCGCCGAGCAATGGCTGGAGCCGCTGGCGCAGGTGCTGAAGAATCTCGGCACCGAGCATGCCTGGGTCGTGCATGGCGGCGACGGTTTGGATGAGCTGACCACGACGACGGTCAGCCATGTCTGCGAACTGAAGAATGGCGCCGTGCGCCGGTTCGAGATCTCGCCGGCCGACCTCGGCCTGCGGATCGCCGGCGCCAACGAGCTGAAGGGCGGCGACCCGGCGGAGAATGCCCAGGCGTTGCGCGCCTTGTTTGACGGCGCGACCGGCCCATATCGAGACATCGTGCTGCTCAATGCCGGCGCCGCCCTGGTGGTCGCCGACAAGGCGGCGGATATCCGGGCGGGCATGGCCCTGGCGGCAGAGGCGATCGACTTCGCCCGCGCGCGGAAGGTTCTGGAAGACCTGATCCGCGTTACGAATGAAACCAGGGTCAGCGGATGAGCGACGTCCTCACCAAGATCTGTGCCGACAAGCGCGAGCATGTCGCGGCCAGCAAGTCGCACCGGCCCTTGTCGGAGGTGCGCGCCGCCGCCGAGGAACGCAACCGCAGCGATCCGCCGCGCGGCTTTCGCGCCCGGCTGGAGCGCGTGGTACGCGCCGGCAGCTTTGGCCTGATCGCGGAGATCAAGCGCGCTTCGCCCTCCAAGGGCCTGATCCGCGCCGACTTCGACCCGCCGTCCCTGGCGCGCGCCTATGCCGCGGGCGGCGCCACCTGCCTGTCGGTCCTGACCGACATTCCCTATTTTCAGGGCGAGGATGCGTTCCTGGACCAGGCGCGCAGCGCCTGCGCCCTGCCCGCCTTGCGCAAGGATTTCATGCTCGACCCCTACCAGGTGTTCGAAGCCCGCGCGATCGGCGCCGATTGCATCCTGCTGATCATGGCGATGCTGGAAGATTCCGAAGCGGCGGAACTGGAATCGCTCGCCTTCGACCTCGGCATGGACGTGCTGGTCGAGGTGCACGACGCGCCGGAGATGGAGCGCGCGCTGCAGCTCGCGTCCAAGCTGATCGGCGTGAACAACCGCAATCTCAAGACCTTGCAGGTCGATCTGGCGGTGACGGAAAAGCTGGCGGCAATGGCGCCGAAGGACCGGTTGCTGGTGGCCGAAAGCGGCCTCTACACGACCGCCGACCTGGAACGCATGCACCGCGTGGGCGCCTCGGTCTTCCTGGTCGGCGAATCCCTGATGCGGCAGGCGGACGTGACGGCGGCGACCCGCGGCCTGCTGGGCCGTCACGCGCCGGCGGCCGCGGCGGAATAAGATGTCCGGGCTCACCCATTTCGACGAGCAGGGCAATGCCCGCATGGTCGATGTCGGCGGCAAGGAGGTGACCGAGCGTGTCGCCACCGCGCGCGGCTCCGTCCTCATGCAGCCGGAGACCATCGCGCTCATCCGCCAGGGCGGCATCAAGAAGGGCGACGTGCTGTCCGTCGCGCGCTTGGCCGGCATCATGGGCGCCAAGAAGACGCCGGATCTGATCCCGCTCTGCCACCCCTTGTCGCTGAGTTCCGTCACGGTCGATTTGTCGGTCGACGATGCGCGCAACGCGGTCGACATCACCGCGACCTGCAAGCTGTCCGGCAAGACCGGGGTGGAGATGGAGGCGCTGACCGCCGTCTCGATCGCCGCCCTCACCGTCTATGACATGTGCAAGGCGGTCGACAAAGGCATGCGCCTGACCGACATCCGCCTGACCCACAAGAGCGGCGGCAAGTCCGGCACCTACGAAGGCGCCTGATGCTCTCGGTTCAAGAGGCCACCGACAAAATCGTTTCTGCCTTCGCGCCGATCGGCGCGGAGCTGGTGTCGCTGGACCAGGCGTTCGGGCGCGTGCTGGCGGAGCCGCTGACGGCCCGCCTGACCCAACCGCCGGCCGACGTCACGGCCATGGACGGCTATGCGATCCGCGCCGCCGATGCGGCGACATTGCCGGCGCGGCTGAAGGTCACCATGAACATCGCCGCCGGCCAGGCGCCGGAGGGCACGCTCGGCAAGGGCGAGGCCGCCCGCATTTTCACCGGCGCGCCGGTGCCGCGGGGCGCCGATGCCATCGTTATCCAGGAGAACACCGACCGCGACGGCGACTGGGTCACGGTGCGCGAGGGCGACCGTAATCCGGGCCAGCACATCCGCCGCGCCGGCTTCGACTTCAAGGCGGGCGAGGTGGTGCTGCAGCCCGGCCGCCGCCTCAGCGTCCGCGACATCGCGCTGGCCGCCGCCATGAACCGGCCCTGGCTCAACGTCGCGCGCAAGCCGCGCGTGGCGCTGCTGTCCACCGGCGACGAACTGGTCAATCCGGGCGACGATGTCGGGCCGGCGCAGATCATCGGCAGCAACGGCATCGGCCTTGCCGCCTTCGTCACAGCCTGCGGTGCCGAGCCGCTCAATCTCGGCATCGCGCGCGACAATATGGCCGACCTCGACCGGCACCTGAACGCAGCGACCGGCTGCGACGCGCTGGTCACCATGGGCGGCGCTTCCGTCGGCGACCACGACCTGGTGCAGAAGGCGCTGCAAGCACGCCAGGCGCAGCTCGATTTCTGGAAAATCGCCATGCGCCCCGGCAAGCCGGTGATGTTCGGCCGGCTCGGCAGCATGAACGTGCTGGGGCTGCCGGGAAACCCGGTCTCGTCCATCGTCACCGCGACCTTATTCCTGAAGCCCGCGATCGAACGCATGCTCGGCCTGACCCAGGATCTGAAACCAAATCTGAAAATGGTTCTGGGTCGGGAGCTGCGTGCGAACGATACGCGCCAGGACTACATGCGGGCGCGCCTCAGCGTCGATGCCGAGGGCCGTACCACGGTGGCACCGTTCGACAAGCAGGACAGCGCCATGCTGTCACTGCTCTCCAGCGCCGATTGCCTGATCATCCGCCCGCCGCACGCCCCCGCGGCCAAGGCCGGCGACCTCGTGGAAGTGCTGATGCTCGGCGGCGGATGCCTGTCGATCTGAGGCCGCGTTAGCTAACGCAGATTCTGCCTCAAAAAGTGCCGCCACCCGTCTATATTTGCACGATAAATATGCGCGGATCGCCCTTGCGCGGGATGGTCCGTCTGCGGCAGACTCCGCGCCGCTGCGCTGTTGAAGAACGCAGGCAAGGACGGGGCGGGCAAGATGCATGTGTGGCGCGGTCTGTTGCGCCGGCCTTTGGCGATGGCGGGGCTCGTGGTCGCCGTCTCCTTCGTCATCATTGCCGTGTTCGCGCCCGTCATTGCGCCTTATTCGCCGGAGGAGCAGTTCTTCGACGGCCTGACCATCGAAGGTTCGCCGCTGCCGCCGAACGAGCGCTTCCTGCTCGGCACCGATCTGCTGGGCCGCGACCTGCTGTCCCGCATGATCTACGGCGCGCGCACCTCGCTCATTGTCGGATTGCTCGCCAACGGCATCGCGCTGCTGATCGGAACCCTGGTGGGATTGACCGCCGGTTTCGTGCGCGGGTTCATCGGCAGCCTGCTGATGCGATCGACCGATCTGGTGATGGCCTTCCCCGCTCTCATCCTCGCCATTACTATCGCGGCGCTCTACAAGCCCAGCCTCGGACTTGTGGTCATGGTGATCGCCCTGGTCAATTGGGGGCCGGTTGCGCGGGTCGTCTATGCGGAGACGAGCTCCCTGGCCGAGCGCGAGTTCGTTGCGGCCGAACGCGCGATCGGCGCCAGCACCGGCCGAATATTGTTCAAGCACGTGCTGCCCCATCTGCTTCCGATCGTCATCGTCTGGGGCACGCTCGGCATTTCCACCACAGTGTTGTTCGAGGCGTTGCTGTCATATCTCGGCGTCGGCGTGCGGCCTCCCGAACCCAGCTGGGGCAATATCGTCTATGACGGTCAGACCTATTTCCAGACGGCGCCCTGGCTGGTGTTCTTCCCCGGATTTGCCGTTGCTCCACTGGCGCTGGCCGTGAACCTGGTCGGTGACGCCCTGCGCGATCTGCTCGACCCGACTTTGAGAGGGCGGCACTGATGCCGGCCTATATCGCCCGTCGCCTGGTTCAGGCCGCGCTGATCATGGTGGGTGTTTCCATCATCACCTTCCTGCTGCTGCATTTCCTGCCCGCCGATCCGGCACGCATGGTGGCCGGACGCACCGCCAATGCGGCACAGGTGGAGCTGGTGCGGCAGCAACTTGGCCTCGACCGGCCATTCCTGGAGCAGTATGGCAGGTACCTCTGGAAGCTGCTGCAAGGCGATCTCGGCCGTTCCTATCTCCAGCGCACGCAGGTGAGTGAGCTGATTCTCGCGCGCCTGCCGGCCACCGCTTTGCTGATGCTGGGCTCCATCGTGTGCGAGCTGTCGATCGGCGTCGTGCTGGGCGCATTCGCCGGCACACGGCGCGGCAGCGCCGCGGACCAGGCGGTGATGATCGGGGCGCTCGTATTCGTCTCCATGCCCCAATTCGTCATCTCTCTCACTCTGCTCTATGTCTTCGCCTACTGGCTGGGCTGGTTCCCGATCGGCGGTTTCGGCACGTTCAAGCATCTGGTCTTGCCGGCACTGACCCTGGGCCTGCTGGGCGCCGGCTGGTATGCCCGCGTCACCCGGTCCAGCGTGGTCGAAGTGCTGCGCCAGGACTTCGTCCGCACCGCCCGCGCTAAGGGCTTGGATCGTTGGCGAATTGTGTCGGTACATATCCTGCCCAACGCCACCCTGCCCGTCATTGCCATGATCGGCATCGACATCGGCTATTTCATGAGTGGCATCGTCATCGTTGAATCCGTGTTCGGCTGGCCCGGCATCGGCCAACTCACCTGGCAGGCCATCCAGCAAATCGACATCCCGATCATCATGGGAGTAACCTTGGCTTCGGCCTGCGCGATCATCCTGGGCAACCTGCTGGCGGATCTGGTTGCTCCGTTCATCGATCCCAGGATCAAGCTGCGCTAGTTCAATGCTGCAACAAAACACACGACGGGGAGACTTGAGATGAAACACTTGCTTGCTTCCGTATCGCTCGCCGCGATGCTGATCGCGACACCGGCGCTTGCCGCCGACATCAAGCAGGGCGGCGAGATGGTCGTCACTTTCAAGGACGATCTGATCACCCTCGATCCCGCGATCGGCTACGACTGGAAGAACTGGTCGGTGATCAAGAGCGTGTTCGACGGCCTGATGGATTACAAGCCCGGCACCACCGAGCTGATCCCGGACCTGGCCGAGAGCTACGAGGTTTCGCCGGACGGCCTCACCTATACCTTCAAGCTGCGTTCGGGCGTGAAATTCCACAACGGCCGCGAGATGACGGCGGCGGACGTGAAATATTCGCTGGAGCGCACCTGCAATCCGGCGACGCAATCGCCCGGCGCCGGCTATTACGGCGCGCTGAAGGGCTTCGACGATTTCCAGGCCGGCAAGGCCAAGGAGCTGGCCGGCGTGGTCGCGGTCGACGATCACACGGTGAAGATCGAGCTGAGCCGGCCGGATTCCACCCTCCTGCATTTGATGGCGCTCAACTTCTCCTTCGTCGTGCCGAAGGAAGTGGTCGAGGCGGAGGGTCCGGACTTCGGGCACAAGCCGGTCGGCACCGGCGCCTACAAGGTCACATCCTGGACCAGCGGCCAGGAAATCGTGCTGGAGCGCAATATCGATTATTTCAAGAAGGGCCTGCCGAAGCTCGACGTCATCACCTTCCAGATCGGCCAGGAGCCGACGGTGAACCTGCTGCGCCTGCAGAAGGGCGAGATCGACATCCCGGGCGACGGCGTTCCGCCCGCCAAGTTCGTCGAGGTGATGAACGATCCGACCTGGAAGGATCTGACCATCGTCACCGAACAATTACACACCGGCTACGTGACCATGAACGTCAATGTGAAGCCGTTCGACAACGTCCTGGTGCGCCAGGCGGTGAACATGGCGATCAACAAGGAGCGCGTGGTCCAGATCATCAACAACCGCGCGGTGCCGGCGAACCAGCCGTTGCCGCCGGCCATGCCGGGCTACGACAAGAGCTTCAAGGGCTATCCCTATGACGTCGAGGGCGCCAAGGCGAAGCTGAAGGAAGCCGGCCTTGCCGACGGGTTCGAGACCGAGCTCTTCGTCTCCAACACCGATCCGCAGCCGCGCATCGCCCAGGCGATCCAGCAGGACCTCGCCGCCATCGGCATCAAGGCGAACCTCAAGAACCTGGACCAGGGCAATGTCATCGCCGCCGGCGGCCAGAAGGAAGGCGCGCCGATGATCTGGTCGGGCGGCATGGCCTGGATCGCCGACTTCCCCGATCCCAGCAACTTCTACACCGTCATCCTCGGTTGCGGCGGCGCGGTCGAAGGCGGCTGGAACTGGGCCTGGTACTGCAACCCCGACCTCGACAAGCGCGCGGAGGAAGCCAACGCGATGACCAACCCGGCCGACGCGGACAAGCGCGCCGCGGCGTGGGGCAAGATCTTCACCGATCTGATGGCCGATGCCCCCTGGGCGCCGGTCTTCAACGAGAAGGCCTATGTCATCCACTCGGCGCGGATCGCGGGTCCGGAAGGCGTGTTCGCCGACCCGATCCACATCCCGGTCAACTACGACGAAGTCTACGCGACCGATGCTCAATAGGATCGGCGTACAGTGACGATCACGGGCGGGCGCACCGGCGTCCGCCCCTCTTCCCGCAGGGAGTATTTGATGTCCCGATATCTTCTGCCGCTCGTGGCGGCGCTCGCCCTCACCTCGGTCCCCGCGATCGCGCAGCAGCGCGGCGGCGATGTCACCATCGTCTACAAGGACGATTTCGATTCCATGGACCCGGCCATCGGCTACACGGTACAGAGCTGGGCGCCGATCAAGGCGGTGTTCGATGGCTTGATGGATTACAAGCCCGGCACCAGCGAGCTGGAGCCGGATTTGGCCGAGAGCTACGAGGTTTCCGAGGATGGCAAGACCTACACCTTCAAGCTGCGCCACGGCGTCAAGTTCCACAACGGCCGCGAGCTGAAGGCCGCCGACATCAAATATTCCATCGAGCGCGTCTGTAATCCGGCGACGCAATCGCCGGGCGCCGGTTTCTTCACCAGCGTCATCGGCTGCCAGGACATGCTGGACGGCAAGGCGACGGAGATGGCGGGCATCACCACGCCGGACGAATACACCGTCGTCTTCAATCTGAGCGAGCCGAACGCGACCATGCTGCACGTCTTCGCCATCAACTTCTCCTTCGCCGTGCCGAAGGAAGTGGCGGAGGAATTCGGCCAGGATTTCACCCACCATGTGGTGGGCACCGGCGCCTACAAGATGACCGAATATACGCCGGGCCAGCAGATCGTGCTGGAGCGCAACCCGGACTGGGACAAGGGCGGCCGCCCCTATGTCGACAAGTTCATCCTGCAGTTCGGCGTCGAGCCGACGGTGGGCGTGCTGCGCGTGCAGAAGGGCGAGGCCGATATCCTGGGCGAAATCTTCCCGCCGGCCAAGTTCCTGGAGGTGTCGCAGGATGCGTCGCTGAAAGACCGCTTCGTCACCGCGAGCCAGCTCAACACCAACTACATGACGATGAATTTCAACGTGAAGCCGTTCGACGATTTGCGCGTGCGGCAGGCCGTCAACATGGCCATCAACAAGCAGCGCCTGGTCCAGGTGCTGAACAACCGCGGCACGGTGACCGCGCAAGTCCTGCCGCCGGCGATGGGCGGCTTCGATCCGAAGTATCAAGGCTACCCTTACGATCCGGACAAGGCCAAGGCCCTGCTGGCCGAGGCCGGCCTCGGCGACGGCTTCTCCACCGAGCTTTATTTCCAGAATGTCGACCCCTGGCCGCGCATGGCGCAGTCGATCCAGCAGGATCTCGCGGCCATCGGCATCAAGGCGGAGCTGCGGGGCCTCGACCTCGCCGCCTTCGTCGGCCTCGGCGGCAAGCCGGAAGGAACGCCGATGACGGTGACCGAGTGGTATGCCGACTTCCCCGACCCAAGCAACTTCTACACGCCGATCCTGGGCTGCGCCGGCGCGGTCGAAGGCGGCTACAATTGGTCCTGGTACTGCAACAAGGACATCGATGCTCGCGCCAAGGAAGCGGACGCCATCACCGATCCGGCCCGCGCGCAGGAACGCCTCGACACTTGGGCCAAAATCATGGCCGACATCATGGACAAGGACGCCGCCTGGGTGCCTTTGTTCAATCCGAACCGCTACTCGCTGCGGTCGGAGCGCCTGAAAGGCGACGTCAGCCTGTTCACCGACATCATCAGCCAGCCCTTCGCCTTCGACGCGGTCTGGGTGCAGCAATAGAGGTTGAGCCATGCGTCACAATCATCCGCACGGTCCGGTCAGCACGATCCACAGCCACCAGCATCACATCGGCTGGAACAACGCCAACCCGCCGGTGAAGAAGGCGGCGCCCGGCGACGTGCTCGAGTTCGAGTGCCTGGACCCCTCTTGCGGCCAGATCACCACGGACTGGACAGCGGCCGATCTGGCGCGGCTCGATTTCGGCAAGATCAACCCCACCCTCGGCCCCATCGAGATCGATGGGGCCGAGCCGGGCGACGCCTTGCGCATCACTTTCCTCGGCTTCGAGAACAGCGGCTGGGGCTGGACGGCGAACATCCCAGGCTTCGGGTTGCTGGCCGACCAGTTCAAGGACCCGGCGCTGCACATCTGGAAATACGATGCCAGCCTGACCCAGCCGGCGATGTTCGGCGGCCTCGCCGCCGTGCCGTTGAAGCCGTTCTGCGGCACCATCGGCGTGGCGCCGGCCGAGCCCGGCCTGCATTCCGTGGTGCCGCCGCGGCGCGTCGGCGGCAACATGGACATCCGCGACCTCTCCATCGGCACGGAATTGTTCCTGCCCATCGAAGTGAAGGGCGCCCTCTTTTCCATCGGCGACCCACACGCCGCGCAGGGCGATGGCGAGGTCTGCGGCACCGCGATCGAGAGCCAGCACAAGGTCACCTTGAAGCTGGATCTGGTGAAGGGCGCCAATCTGAAGATGCCACGCTTCCGCACGCCGGGGCCCGTTTCGCGTCACCTGGACGAGAAGGGCTACGACGTCACCACCGGCATCGCTCCCGATCTGTTCGAAGGAGCGCGGGCGGCCGTCGGCGGCATGATCGATCTGCTCACCAAGCGGCACAACATCTCGGCGGTCGAAGCCTACATGCTCTGCTCCGTCTGCGGCGATCTCCGGATCAGCGAGATCGTCGACATGCCGAACTGGGTGGTGAGCCTGTATTTCCCGCGGGTGGTGCTGGATTGAGCGCCCACCATTCGCGTCTACTCGATCGTCATGGTCGGGCTTGGCCCGACCATCCACGAATTTCTATCGGCAATACTGAGTGGTCGCAGGCAAACTCGTGGATCCTCGTGCCAAGCACGAGGATGACGTCTGAGTGAGTTGAGAGAATGGCGCAACCCCTCCTCCAACTCGACGGCCTGAAGGTCGCCTTCGCGACGCCGACCGGCGCGCTGACGGTCGTCGACGGTCTCAGCTTTTCCCTCGAGGCCGGCAAGACGCTCTGCGTCGCCGGCGAGAGCGGCTCGGGCAAATCCGTCACCGCGCTGTCGCTGATGGGCCTGCTGCCCAAGCCGGGCGGCCGCATCATCGGCGGCAGCGCGCTGTTCCAGGGCAAAGACCTGTTCAAGCTGTCCGAAGCCGAGATGCAGGAGATTCGCGGCGACGAGATCGGCATGATCTTCCAGGAGCCGATGACCAGCCTCAACCCGGTTCTTTCTATCGGCACCCAGATGACCGAGGGACTGCGCCGGCATAAGGGCCTCAGCCAGGGTGATGCCGAGAAACGCGCGCTCGCCGTGCTGGAGTCCGTGCGCATTCCGGAGGCCCGGCGGCGGCTCGCCCAGTATCCGCACGAGCTCAGCGGCGGCATGCGCCAGCGCGTGATGATCGCCATGGCCATGTCCTGCGACCCCAAGATCCTGATCGCCGACGAACCGACCACTGCCCTCGACGTCACCATCCAGGCGCAGATCCTGGAGTTGATGAGCGATCTGCAGAAGCAGACCGGCACCGCCATCATCCTGATCACCCACGATATGGGCGTGGTGGCCGAGATGGCCGACGATGTCGTGGTGATGCGCCACGGCAAGATGGTGGAGCAAGGGCCGGTCAAGTCCGTTTTCGCCACCCCGCAGGCCGACTACACCAAGGCGCTGCTGGCCGCGGTGCCGAAATTCTCATCCGGCCGCAACGCCCCGCCGGAAAGGCCGAAGATCGAGCCGGCCCTGTCGGTGCGCGACCTGATCGTGCGCTTCGACGTGAAGGGCGGCTTCTTTCACCGCACGCAACAGCGCGTCCATGCGGTGGAGAAAATCTCGTTCGACCTGATGCCGGGCGAGACCCTGGCCCTGGTCGGCGAAAGCGGCTGCGGCAAGTCGACCAGCGCGCGCGCCATCATGCACCTCTCCCCCTTCACCGGTTCGGTCAAGGTGGCTGGCAAGGAAACCGCGGGTATCAAGGGCGAGGAATTGCGTGCGGTGCGCCGCGACGTGCAGATGATCTTCCAGGATCCGCATGCCTCGCTCGATCCGCGCATGAATGTCGGCGATTTGGTTGGCGAGCCGCTGGTGATCCACGGCCTCGCCTCCGGCGCCGATCTCAAGGCGCGCGTCGCCGACCTGTTCGACCGCGTCGGCCTGTCGCGCGATCACATCGCCCGCTACCCACATGAATTCTCCGGTGGCCAGCGCCAGCGCATCTGCATCGCCCGCGCGCTGAGCCTGAACCCGAAAATCATCATCGCCGACGAATGCGTCTCCGCCCTCGACGTCTCGATCCAGGCGCAGATCCTGGTGCTGCTGAAGAAGCTGCAGGCGGAACTCGGCCTTTCCTACCTTTTCATCTCGCACGATATGGCGGAGGTCGAGCAGGTCAGCCACCGCGTCGCCGTCATGTATCTGGGCCAGATCGTCGAGACCGGCCCGACCAGGCAGGTGCTGGGCAACCCGCAGCATCCCTATACCCAGAAGCTGCTGGCGGCCGTGCCGATCCCCGACCCCGCCCGCCGCGGCCTGGCGCGCCGCCGTCTCGAGGGCGAAGTGCCCAGCCCCTTCCGCGCCGTGGATTATGTGCCGCAGTACGTCAGCTATCGCGACTTGGGCGGCGGGCACCTGGTGGCCGCTCAGTAGAGCCGCTTTCCGGTCAGCAGTTCGGCGAGGACGTTGGTGATTTCTCCAGCACCTACAGTCACGTTCGACAGCACGGTCGCGACGATGCCGTGGTCGAGCCAGACCAGGGATTCCAGCGCGACGCCCGGATCGCCGCCTTCAAGCCAGACGACCCGGCCCTCCGGCGTCTGCCGCAGCCAGACTCCGTAACCGTAGGAGAAATCGGTTTCATCCGGGTTGACATGCACCGAGGGTTCGATCATACGCGCGACGGTTTCCGGTTTGAGCAGGCGCCCAGCCAGGAGCGTGTCCCAGAACCGCCGCATATCTTCCACGGTGGTATAGGCGCCGCCATCGGGGCCGCCGATCACCGGCACGGCGTAGATATTCGATCGGAAATCAGCCGGATCCGGCGACAGATAACCCTGCGCGCATTTTGCCGGCAGCGCATCCATGGCAAAATAGCCGCTTCGCGTCATGGCGCAGGGGTCAAAGATGCGCGCGGCAACGAAATCGCGGAAATCCTGCCCGGTCAGTTCCTCGACCACCAAGCCTAGCAGAATGAAGGCCGCGTTGTTGTAGAGGAAGCCCTGCCCCGGCTCGCCCTTCATGGGTGCGGATTCAAAGAGCGGCAGGAAGTCCCGCACCGTGCGCATGCTGTAGCTGGGCCGCTCCCGCCACAGCGCCGCGTAGTCGGACTCAATCTCCTCGCTGAAATAGTCCGGAACGCCCGAGGTATGATTGAGCAACTGCCCGACGGTGATCTTGTCCCCGAAATGGAACTGCCGCGAGGTCACGCAATCCGAAAGCCGCGTCTCCAGCCCGATGCGGCCCGCCTCGATCAATAGCCAGATCGCCACCGCGGTGAAGCCCTTGCAGCCCGAAGCCATGGCGAAGCGCGTCTCGATCGTATTTGGGATGCGGTTCGCCCGATCGGCATGGCCGAAGACGAAGTCGAGGGACGCCCCGCCCGCCAGCGGCGCGATGGAAATCGTGCCGGAAAAATTGTTCGCCGCGGCGATGCGTGTCACCGCATCCGCCGGAATATCCGCAATGGCTCGCATGGCGGGCCAGCTTACGGATTACAGCGCCATCTGCAACTTCGGCAACTTGCGCCCTGGAATCGAACCCGAAGGCTCCGTGCCGTCGTCCCGCATGCCCATCCGGCGGTAGAAACCGGCGGCGTCGGGATCGGCGACCACGGTGATCGCCACCGCGCCCACTGCTCGCGCCGTCTCCACGCACCAGGCGAACAGCGCGCGCCCGGCGCCGGACCTCAAGACGGCCGGGTCGACGAACAGCTTGTCGATATCCGCGATGCGCCCGTGCTGTGCTAGTTGCGCCATGCCGATGATGCGCCCGTCCTGCACCGCCACCTGGATCTGCGACCGCGCAAAATCCTGGTGCGTGATGGTCAGCTCCGCGCGGCAAGCCGCCATGAAGGCCGCGTCATAGCCCCACACCGCCTTGGAGCGGAGGCAGAGGTCCGACAGCAGCTCCGCCTCGCCGGGCAAGGCTGCCCGCAGCAGCAGGCTCACGGCATGAACTTCAGCGCCCGCAGCACCTCGAAATAGTCCCTGGCCTCGAAGCGCAAGGTGCGGTTGCCGATATGCTTCGCGCCGGGGTACCAGGAGGACTTGTAGGCATTGACCGGGTTGGAATATTCGATCTCCAGCGCGAACTTCTTCGGCAGCTTCAGCATCGATTTCTTGAGGTTGCCCTTCAGCGCCTTCTCGACCCCTTCGGCGATCCGCGCGCAGGAGGCCTTGGGCGACAGCGAAATGGTGGACGGTCCCTTCCCTTCGCTGGTCGCCACGGTGACGATGTTCGGATTGTAGCCCTTGATGTCGGCGCAGAGCTGCTTGTCGCCGGAGACGAACACCACCGGTACGCCGACATAGGCCGCCGCATAACCATACAGCACGAACTCCGACACCGGCTCCCCATTGATGCGCATGCGCATGACCCGCAAGGTCAGCGTGTGCGCCAGCGGGTTAGTCTCGTCACCGGCCTTGGAGTGATAGCCGATGAACATCGCCGCGTCGAAGCTCTTGTCCAGCTCCTGCACCATGCTCATCGGGTGACCGCTCCAGCCGCGGACCAGCCGCGCATGCTCCGGCAGGTCGGCCTGCAGGATGTTGCGGCCGCTGTCATGCGCGTCCTTGATCAGGATGTCCCTGGCGCCGGCCCGCGTCGCGCCGTCGCAGGCGGCCAGCACTTCGCGCGTCATCTTCTCGCGGTGCTCGGGGTAGTCGGCGTGGTTCTTTTCCGCTTCCGGCCAGGTGGTGATACCGGCGGTGCCTTCGATGTCGGCGCTGATGTAGACTTTCATGTTTCCCCCAGATTAGATGCGCCAATCTATCAATCCGCGGCAATCCGTCCAGGCCCACGACAGGCAGCCGGCAAGAACGGGAACCAAAGCGCGCCATTGCGGTTGATCCGCGGACTGCCGTCCGCGCCTTGGTCGTGACCGGCCCTTCGCTAGGAATTTCCTGCGTTCCAATGTCCATGTCAGGAAAGCACCCGAGTCATCTGTCCGTCGTGCCGCCGCGATTGGCGGCGGCGTTGCTGCTGACCTTGCTGGGCGCTTGCGCGACCGTACCGGATGCCGATCATGCGATCGCGACCGCCGCCGACACCGCCAAGTCGCCGATCGAAGGCGCTCGCGGACCGTTGACCATCGAGGAAAGCCGAGCGTTGATCGCCAAACTGACGATCCAGGGCGATGGCACGGAAGTCCTGCAGCGGCATCTCGCAATCGAGGAAGCGGTCGCCGGTCGCCCGCTCACCGCCGACAACGAAGTCCACGTCCTGCGCGATGGCGCGGAGACGTTCGAGGCCATCACCCGGATCATCCGCGACGCCAGCCATGATCTCGACCTCGAGTATTACACGATCGAGGATGTCACCATGCCGGATGGTACAGGCGGTACCACGACCTTGCTGAACCTGCTGCTGGCGAAACGGCGGGAGGGCGTCGAGGTGAACATCCTTTATGACAGCTACGGCTCCAGCGACACACCGGGCGCGTTCTTCGACGAATTGGCCGAGGCCGGCGCGAACCTGCTCGAATATCACCCCATTGCGCCGACCAGCCCGGTTAATGTGCTGACTCTCAACAACCGCAACCATCGCAAAATCCTGGTGGCCGACGGCGCGGTTGCGGTCGTCGGTGGCGTCAATCTCAGCAAGAGCTATGAGAGCAAGTCGCCCGGCAGCGGCAATGGCGAGGCGGAAGAGGAAGGCGAAGTCGCGCCGGCGCGACCCGGCAATCCGCCAGCCAATCCATCGAAGACCGGCCTGCGAAAACCTGGCGAAGCCCCCCAGGGCGACGCGCCCTTTCCTGCAGAAAACCTGCCCGATGTCTGGCATGACACCGCCATCCGCATTGCCGGACCCGCGGCAGCCGAACTGCAGGCCCTGTTCCGTCAACATTGGGCGACGGAAAACGGCCCCTCGCTGCGGCCGCCTTTGCCGTCGCCGTCACCTGTGGCCGCGGGCAACCAGGTGGTGCGCATCATCGGCAGCACACCGGACGATGAGATTCCACGCTACTACGTGACGCTGATCTCCGCCCTGCGCAACGCCGAGCAACGCGCCTGGGTCAGCGCCGCCTATTTCGTGCCAACGCCCGAGGAGAAGGAGGCACTGATCGCGGCGGCCGAACGTGGCGTCGATGTACGCTTGATGCTCGCCGGCAGCAGCGATTCTGAACAGGCCGTCGCCGCCGCGCGGACACACTACACCGACTTCCTGGATGCCGGCATCAAGATCTACGAAGTCAAGAATGTCGTGCTGCATTCCAAGACCGTGACCATCGACGGCGTCTGGTCCGCCATCGGCTCATCGAATTTCGATCACCGCAGCGTATTGTACAACGACGAGGTGGACGCCATTGTCCTGGGCGCCGAGGCGGCGGCTGAGCTTGAGAGCATCTTTGCGGACGGCACGAAAAGCGCGACCCAGATCGATCCGGAGACCTGGGAGGACACCCGTTCCTTCGCCGACCGTGTCGAAGGCTTTTTCGTGCGCATGATCGAGAACCTGTTGTGATCAACGGCCGGCCCGTCCGGCGTGCCGCCCGGCCGCGGCATGGCGCTCCATTGGCATCCCGGTAAAGCCGCGCTACCTTCGCGCCTCATAACAGAGGGGGCGATCATGGGCGGCACGCAATTGTGGCAATGGGACGCGACCGAGCTGGCGCAGGCCATCCGCCTGCGCAGGATCTCGAGCCGCGAGGCGACGGAGGCGTGCCTGCAGCGCCTTGACGCCGTCAACCCCAAGCTGAATGCCGTCACCTTCGAGATCGCCGAACAGGCGTTGCGCGATGCCGACGCGGCCGATGCGGCCGTGAAGGCCGGCGAAGCCCTGGGCCCGCTGCACGGCGTGCCGGTCAGCACCAAGGAAAATATCGACCAGAAGGACTTGCCGACGCCGAACGGCATCGTCGCCTACAAGGACTTGATCGCGCCGTCGGATTCACCCGTCGTCGCCAACTGGCGCAAGGCCGGCGCCGTGTTCATCGGCCGCACCAACGCGCCGGCCTATTCGCTGCGCTGGGATACCGACAATGCGCTGCGCGGCCGCACCTGGAATCCCTGGTCGAAGGCGCGCACCGCCGGCGGCTCGTCCGGCGGGGCGGGCGCCGCAGTCGCTTCCGGCATCGGGCCGATCTCGCACGGCAACGATTACGGCGGGTCGATCCGCTATCCGGCCTATTGTTGCGGCGTCGCCGGCATCCGCCCCACCATGGGCCGCGTGCCCGCCTTCAATCCTTCGGCGCAGGCGGAGCGGCCGCCGACCATCGCGCTCTTCGCCGTGCAAGGCCCCCTCGCCCGAACCGTGAAGGATGTGCGCCTGGGCTTGCACGCCATGAGCGGCCGCGACCCGCGCGACCCCTGGTGGGTGCCGGCGCAGCATCACGGCCGCAGCCCCCAACGGCCGATCAAGGTCGGCCTCATCACCGGCGCGCCCGGCCTCTACACCCATCCGCAGGTGGCCGAGGCGGTGCGCAAGGCCGGCGCAGCACTCGCCGATGCCGGCTACGCCGTCGAGGAGGTGACGCCGCCCTCGATCGAGAAGGCGGTCGAATTGTGGGTCAAGCTGGTGGCCGCCGACATCCGCGAGCTTTTGTGGGACACCATCGCCGCCAATGCCGATCCGCTGGCGGTGAAGGCGGTAGGGTTGTGGCGCGACGCGCTGCCGCCGATCACCATGGGGGAGTACATCAAGGGCCTCGGCGAGATCACCCGGCATCGCCGCGACTGGTCGCTGTTCCTGGAGCAATATCCCCTGCTCGTCGGACCGAATTGTGGCGATCTGCCGTTCGAGATCGGCTTCGACACCACCGACATGGCGCGCACCCAGCATGTGCTGAAGGCGCAGGCGCTGATGATCACGGTCAACCTGATCGGCTTCCCCGCCGCCGCCGTGCCGGTCGGCCTGACGCAGGCGGACGACGCCCCGCGCGGCCTGCCGCTCGGCGTGCAGGTGATCGCCGGCCGCTATCGCGAAAACCTCGCGCTCGACGCCGCCGAGGTGATCGAGGCGAAGCACGGCCTGATGACGCCCATCGATCCGGTCTGGTGAGGTCAGGCATTCGATAGGGTGATTGGCTTGGGTTGAGACTACACGCTACGTCGTCATGGTCGTGCTTGGCACGACCATCCACGAGTTTGCCTGCCGCAACTCGCTCTTGCTCATAGAAACTCGTGGATGGTCGGACCAAGTCCGACCATGACGATTCTTTCTCCGCTTCAACGAGTGACTATCGCACTCTAGTGCCCGAGCACGCCCTGGTCCGGTGCCACGTCCAGGGTGGAGATCTCGTAATCCTCCGTATGGACCAAGCAGCCCGCCGGTTTCAGGAACACGATGCCATAGGCCGCCGGCTCGTCCACGGATAGCGAGCTGTCCTTCACGTCGAAGGTCATCGGCTGCTGGTGCACCGGGCTCTTGAAGACGGAGAACGGGATGCCGCGATGCGAGCCGCCGATGGTGCGGTGCACGTGGCCGGCGAAGATGTGCCGCACATTGCCGTGCCGCTCCAGCAATGCATAAAAGGCATCCTCGTCTTTCAGCTTGATCTCGTCCATGCCGGCAAAGCCGGTATCGTGCGGCGGATGGTGCATGAAGAGATAGACCGGCCGGCCATTCGCGCCGGCCAATTGCCGGTCCAGCCAGGCCAGGCGCTTGTCGCAGAGCAGGCCGGCATAGGTCTCCGGAAACACGTAGGGCGGCGCATTCAGCGTATCGAGCAGGATCAGCCGCCCTTCCGGCACGTCGATCGTCTGTTGCACGAAGCCGTTCTCGTCCACCGGCGCCGCGGCGAACACGCTGCGGAAGTTCTCCCGCTGGTCATGATTGCCGATCAGCAGGCTGTACGGAACGGTCAGCCGGTCCAGCACAGTGCGCAGCCTTCGATAGGAGTCCGCGTCGCCGCGATGCGCCAGGTCGCCGGTGCAGATCACCCGTGTCGCATCGGCGTGGTGGCGGTTGACATGCTCCACCCCGCGCAGCAGCCGCGCGAACGGGTCGAGCCCGATGATACGCCCGCCCTCCGGCAGCATATGGAGGTCGGTGAAGATGATAAGGCGGGTCATGGCGGTGCTTCCGGCGATCGGCGAGGAGCGCGATTCAAGCAACCGGCGCGGTTCCGTCTATCGCGATTCCGCCGCCTTTCTGCACCACATTGCACAATAAGCAGGCAGCGGCGCGCGAAACCCTCAGCAACACTGCTCAAACCCCTGGACATTCAAGCGAATGATCACCGTTTCGGCGGCATTTTTACGATATCTCAACCAGCCCCCGGCAAGGCTCAGGCTCAACGGCACGGATGCGAGCACAGGATATCGGTCATGGGCGCGATCAAGGTCAATGGTGGCAATTACGACGAGATGATGAAGACCCTGCAGGTCGAGGTGCATGACGATGCCACCGACCGGCTGAACGAGATGATCCGCATCCTGGACCGTATGGCCGAACAAGGCCCGACTGACGGCGACCTTTCCGCCTTTCGCCGCCTGGCGCACAATCTGAAGGGGCTCGGCGGCAGCTTCGGCTATCCCGCCATGTCGCAGATCGCGCATCGCCTGGAAAGCTACGTCGCCGACATGACCACCTGGACCGACGAGACGCCGCGCAAGCTGCAGCTCTTCCTCGACGGCATCGGCGAGATGCTGGAGCGCTCGGTGCAGCCGAGCGACGAGGAGCTGGCGCGCATCGTCCGCGCCCTGCCCACGCACCTTATCCAGAATTTCTCCGCCGACGACCTGCGCATCGCCAACGTGGAGATCCTGCTGGTGACGCCGACCCGCGCCATCGCCAAGTTCCTGACCCAGCAGATCAACGCCTGCGGCTTCCGCGTCAACGCGGTCAGCGACCCGGTCGACGGCCTGACCGCCGTGCTGCGCGCGCGCCCCGACATGATCATCACCTCCCAGGAAATGCGCACCATGACCGGCCTCGATCTGGTGCGCGCGGTGAAGGCGATCGCCAGCGTCGCCAAGACCCCCGCCGCCATCCTCACCAGCAAGACCAACGACCGCGCCGCCTTCCCCGGTATCCCCGACGACGTCTCGATCCTGCGCACCGGCGACCAATTCGCCGACGACTTCGCCAAGGCGATCGGGCAGTTCGGGATTGGGTAGGCGCCGGGCGAGAAACAGGCCGGCGTAATCTCTCTTCGATTGCAGATCCGCGCGGTGTATGCCAGCATCATTGTGATCGGGGGACCTCCATCATGACTCGCATTAACTTGCAAGTGCTTGCCGTCATCGGCCTGTTATGCCCTTCGCTTGCCATGGCCGAGTGCGATGTGCCGGCCGGTAACGCCAGTGAGTCGGAAATCGCCGCGCTTGTCACCTGCATGCAGGCGGCGGGAAAGACAGAGGACGCTGCGCGCAATGGCATGATGGTGCGTCTGCGTGACCTCTACAAGCTCTTGGACGGCGCCGACGAAAAGCAGCTCGACGACAGCCAGGACACTTGGCTGGCCAACGCCGAGAAGATGTGTCCGGATCAGACGAGCGACGGCACCATCTTCATCGAGGCGAGCGCTTGCCTCGCCGCGCGCTATGTCCAGCGTAGCGCCCTTTTCGACGAGGTCATCGCCGGCTGCCACGCCGGTGCGTGCCCCGTCGACAAGCTATGAGCGCGGACCACGAGCAGAGACTTACATGCTCAGCCACCTGTTTCGCTCCGCCACCCTTGCGCTCGGCGCAGCGATCATCTTTGGTACGTTCGTAATCTTCGTGACAGGCGGGCTGGACTCCCCGAACGTTACCCCGCTGGTTGGGGTCAGCATTGCAGCATTCTTCATCTTTTGTATTACCTTCGCGTGCTTCGTGCGCCGCTCTCACGCGCTGGACCGATTGCGTGATGAACTCCGGCACGGCGATGGCGGAACGTTCCCATCTTCAGTCAACAAGTGGATTCGCGGTGACCGGCGCACCGATGATGGCTTTGGCGGACACGGCGAGGGTGGCGAAGGCGGTGGCGGTGACGGTGGAGCGGGCAGCGATTAATGACCGAACGAGAACCGCATACCATTCGAGCATGAATGTGAAGCAAATTCAGAGCGTCGGTCTTGGTGGCGACGGCGATGAAGTCGACGCCATCCGCAACGTCGAAGCAGTTTTCCGCGTCAAGCTCGACGACAGCGAAGCGCCGAACTGGTTCACCGCGGGAGATATCTATCACTCGCTCCGCAAGGTTCTTCCGGCAGACGAGATAGAAAAGCCTGATCTGTGGGACCGTTTCGCGGCGGCACTGGCAAAGGAAACTGGCGTGGACCCGAAGGCCATTCGGCCCGAAAGCCCCTTGCTGTCGGAACGCGGGATCAGTGCTTCGACAGTGGCTTGCGTTCTGATTGGCATCGTCGTGGTGGTTGGGCTTGGACTGGCGTTTCTGTAGAACTACCTCCAACCGCTTACAATAGCGGCGCATCACCCCTTCTTCGGCACGATCAGCGCATCCACGGCGACGCAGCCCTTTGGCCCCGCGATCAGCGGGTTGACGTCGATCTCGGCGATCAGGCCGTCCAGGTCGGCGAGCATGGCGGAGAAGCGTGCGATGGTGCCGATCAGGCTTTGCAGGTGCACCGGCGGCTGGCCGCGCACGCCGTCCAGGAGCTTGCGCAGCTTCAGGCCGTTCAGCTTGCGCTCGGCTTCGAGTTCGTCGATCGGGGCCAGGGCGAAGGCGCGATCGTCCATCATCTCGATCAGCACGCCGCCGGCGCCCAGCATCAGCAGCATGCCGAACTGCGCATCGGCGAGGCCGCCCAGCGCCAGCTCCACGCCCTTGCCCACCATCTCCGTCAGCAGCACGCGCGGGCCGAGGCGGTCGTTCAGGTCGCGATAGGTGGCGCGCAACGCCGCCTCGTCCGCGATGTTGAGCTTCACGCCGCCGACGTCTGACTTGTGCAGGATACCGGGCATCGCGGTCTTCACCGCCATCGGATAGCCGACGCGCTCCGCCGCCAGGATCGCCTGGTCCTCGCTGCCGACCACGCGGCGCTGCGGCACCGGGATGCCGTAATCGGCCAGCAGCGCCAGGCCCGCATCCTCGTCCAGCGCTTCGCCACTCGCCAACCGCGCGGCCCAGCGGTCGCGCAGGCCCTCTGGTGGCCGCGGCGCCTCGAGCGT
>DASZQC010000461.1:0-6347 GCA_035549815.1 Dongiaceae bacterium | reverse complement strand
CGGACCGCTTCATCATCACCGCGGTGCCGCCGGAAATGCCGAGCTCCATGATCGGCGCCGAGCATCGCCGCTGCGGCCCCGCGCCCGCGCAACCGGCCGCGGCGCAATCGGCGGCGGCTCCCGCGCCGGCAAAGCCCGCCGCCGCGCCCAGCGCGCCGACGATGCCGATTGCAGCCGCTCCAACTGTGACCGCCCCGGCCAAGACCCCTCCTGCCGCGACTGCGCCGTCACAGCCGACCAACGCGGCGCCCAGCGTGCCGACCAATGTCGCGGCGCAGCCCGCCACGTCTGTGGCGCCCTCGCTCGCCGCGGCCGCGCCGGCGACCGGCAATGCGGCAGCCGCGTCGGCCAAGCCGGGCACGCCGGAAGCGGGCTGGGACGCCTTTGGCCGCGGCGACTATCGCGGCGCGTTGGCGATCTGGACTCCCCTGGCGGAGGCCGGCGATCCCAACATGCAGGTGCTGGTCGGCTCGATCTACGATTACGGCCAGGGCGTGCCGCAAGACGATGCGGAAGCGGTGAAGTGGTACGAGATGGCGGCCAACAAGGGCAACGCCAAGGCCCAGTACCAGGCCGGCGCCGTCTATGCGCGCTCGCCGCAGATCAAGGACCCGGTGCAGGGCTACAAGTGGCTGACCATCGCCGCCAAGACCATCGGCACCGGCAATGTCGGCGGCGTCACCGCCGACCAGGCCACCACGCTCCGCACATTGTGCGCGATGGAAATGAGCCAAGCCCAGATTACGGAAGCCGAGGCGGCAGCGGCGGCGTTCAAGGCGAAGTAGCCGCTCCTTCGGGAGCGCCCTCTCATCCCGCTATAATTCCCTCCCCCGGAACGGGGAAGGGTTAGGGAGGGGGCAGCCGCGTCTCGGATGGCGGACAATCATCGCTCGCTGCCCCCACCCCGGCCCTCCCCCAGGCCGGGGGAGGGAGATGCCGTCATCTACTTGATCCACACTTCACTGCTGGCGCTCTGGCCGTTGCGGTCGACGACCGTGACGCGCACGGCGCCGCGGCCGTCCGGCGCCCATTCCGCCTGCCGGCGATAGGGCAAGGAGCTGATCGGCACGCCGTTCACCAGCCAGCGCAAGGGCAGCGCGCCGCCATCCGCCCGCAGGATCAGCGACGGCAGCGTTTGGTCCGCCATCGTTCGATCTTTGGGGGCCAGTTCCAGCAGCGCACCATCGACCGGGAACGCGACCTTGAGCGCTCGCTTCTTCGCCGCGTTGCTGGCGAGCGCGCTGCCGCGCGGACGGAACTGTTTCAGATTGGCCGGCAGATCGAGCGTGCTGGCGACGATCACGTTCTCCGGCTTTTTTGCCGGCAGCGCCGACGGCCCGACGGGCAGCAGATCGAACGCCTCGAACAGGATCGGCGCCGCCGCATCGCGGCCCATGCGCCCCGCCGAAAATGTGCCATCGGGCCGCCCGACCCAGACGCCGATCGTGTAGTCGCGCGTATAGCCGATGGCCCAGGCGTCGCGGAAGCCGAACGAGGTTCCGGTCTTGTAGGCGATCGGCTGCGCATTGCGGCGATTGCCTGGACTGAGGAAGTTCGGCGGCGGCGGCGTGTCGAGCAGGATGCGCGTCAGGTAATAGGCTGCGGTCGGCGACACCAGGGGCGGCAACTCTTCTGCAGCAGCCGTTTCATTGGTGAAGGCCAGGGGCTTCGCCACGCCCTGCTCCGCCAGATCGGCAAACAGCGTCACCAGACCTTCCAGATTGATGCCGACGCCGCCCAGGGCGATGGGCAGGCCGGGCGATTTCGATTGCTCCGGGAACGCCAGATCGACGCCTGCCTCGCCGAGGCGCTGCACGAAACGCTGCGGGCCGATACGGTCCAGGAGGGCCACCGCCGGAATGTTCAGCGACGCTTGCAACGCCTCGCGCGCGGTGATGCTACCGCGGAAATGGCCGTCGAAATTCTTCGGCGCATAATCGCCAAAGCGCATGGCGACATCCGGCATCATGGTTTCCGGATGCACGATCAGCCCGTCGAAGGCCATGCCGTAGATGAAAGGCTTCAGCGCCGAGCCGGGCGAGCGGATCGCAGCCACCATGTCGTTCTGACCGAAGCGGCGGTCGGCGAAGAAATCGCTGGACCCGATATAGGCGCGGACCTTGCGGCCGTCATTCTCCACCGCCAGGACGGCGATGCTGGCGCTCGGCTCCAGCGCCGCCTGGTGGCGCCGCACGATCTCCGCGACGGCGCGCTGCAGATTGTCGTCGATGCCGGTCTGGATCAGCGCATCCTTGGGCAATTCGCGGCGCAGGCGATCCGCCAGATGCGGCGCGCTCATCGGGAAAGGTTGCCGCGCCACCGGCACGCGCTCCGCCAGCGCCGCCGCCAAAGCCGCCTCGCCGATCTCGCCGCGCGCGTTCATCAGGCGCAGCACCTTGTCGCGCGCGGCGACCGCCGCTTGCGGCGCGCGGTCCGGCCGCACCGCCTCCGGCGCCTGCGGCAGCGCGACCAGGAGCGCCGCCTCCGCGTCGGTCAGGCGGTTCGGCTCCTTGCCGAAATAGGCAAGGCTGGCGGCCCGCACGCCTTCCAGATTACCGCCATAAGGCGCGAAGGTGAGATAGGCGGAAAGAATCTCGTCCTTGGTCAGGCGATGCTCGATCTGCAACGCCCGCGCCATCTCCGACAGCTTGGCGCCCAGAGTGCGCGGGCTGGGCTCCAGCAACCGGGCCAATTGCATGGTGAGCGTGGAGGCGCCGGACACCACGCGGCCATGCTCGACGGCTTGCAAGACGGCGCGACCGACGGCGAGCGGATCGACACCCGGATGCGCCTGAAACCGGCCGTCTTCATAGCTCAACAGGAAGTGGATCAGCTTCGGATCGACCTCGGCCGCCTGCGCGGGCAAGCGCCACGTCCCATCCGGCGTCGTATAGGCGCGCAGCACGCGCCCGTCGCGATCCACCACCAGCGTGGAGACCGACGACAAACGCTCCAGCGGCGGCGGCATCAGACGGTCGGCGCAGAACGCCACCGCGACCAACGCCAGCAGCGTCAGCCCGGTGACGAAAGCCGCGCGTCTGAGGCGCGCCAGAAGCATCCGCCTACTCCGCCGCCTGGATCTGCACGCGGCCGGCCGAGCCGCGGCCGCGGAAGGTCGGTTTGTACATGTCCTCGATTGCCGGCGCCGGCAGCTTGTAGTCGCCCGGCGTCACCGCCCGCACCAGGTAGGCGAAGGCGAACTGCTTGTTGGTGGCGCCGCTCTCCTCGTCATAGATGTCGAAGGCCGCGACGAAGCGGTCGTCGCGATATTCGACATAGCTGGCCTGGGTCAGCTCCGGCAGCCAGCCGTAATCGCCGGTCTGCCGCACGTTGGCGAGGCTCGCCACCTCGGTCTCGAAGCCGGCCGGCAGCAGGTCGGTGACCAGGGCCTGATGGTCAAGGTCTTCCCGCGCCTGACCGGTCAACACCACGACGAAGAGGTCGTTCTGCTTCACATTCGCCGGATCGAACTCGCTGCCATCCGGGCGATAGATGCTGCGGCTGATGCTGAAGCCTTCGTCGGCCGCCGGCAGGTCCTCCTTCGGCACGCCGGTAACGGAGGCCTTGGCATAGACGGGTGCCCCGCCATTGTTGGTGATGGAGAGGCCGGTCGACAGGCTCGCCGCCGCCGGCATCAGGTACAAGTCCTTGTCCTGCGCCACGTTGTTGCCGTCGGACATGGCGAGCTTCAGCCCGCTGGACTTGCCGGCGGTTTCCTGCGCCGCGCGCAGGATCCACAGCTCCTCCTGGGTGCTGAGCCAGCGATTGACGCCTTGCAGATCGGCGACGCGCTCCAGCAGCGGCGTCGGGTCGAGGCCCGGCAGCTTCGCCTCCGCCATCAAGGCGGCGATGGCGGCAAGATCGCGCAGCTTGGTGCCGTAATCCCACCAGCCGAACGGCCGATGGTCGGCCTCGTTCACCGCAGCCTCGAACAGCTCGACCGCCCGCTGCTGCTCGCCCGACATGGCGAGCGCCGCGCCGACATGAGCCAACGCCAAAGCGGGACTGGAGCCCGGCGACAACTGATCCGCCATGTAGCGCAAGTCGGCCAGCTTCGCTTGGCCCTGCCGCGCCAGCACATAGGCCGCATAGGCCTGGGCCGACGGACCGCGGCCATAGCGGTCCCGGTTGTCGCCGCTGCCGCCTTCGCCCGCCGCCAGCTTCTCCATGCCGAGCATGCCGTTCTCGATCGCGGAGTCCGGCACGCTGTAGCCGGCAGCCTTGGCGCGGATCAGGAAATCCATCGTGTAGGCGGAGAGCCACGGCTCGGCCGGATCGTAGCCGGTCCACAGGCCGAACAAGCCGTCATAGCGCTGGCGGTTCAACGTGCTCTGGATCGCCTGCTCCAGGCGGTGGCGATCCGTCGCCGCATCCGCCACCGGCAGCGACCACAGCGCGGATACATCGCCGGAGATCAGCAGCGGATAGGCGACGCTGATCGTCTGCTCCAGGCAGCCGTACGGATAATGCGACAGATTGGCAAGCACGGTCTGCACGTCCAGGTTCGGCGTGGTGCTGAAGCTCGCCCGCATGGTCGCGCCCTCGAAATAAGGATCGAGCGCGGCGTGGCTGAGGGTCAGCGCCTCGCCCGGCATCAGCCGCTTGGTCAGTGTTTCGGTAATGGCGGCCGTCGCCGGGCGCACCGGGATGCCGATGGCGCGGCTGAGCTCGAACCCGTCCGGCCCCTTCACCGTCAGCGTGATGGCGCCGTTGCCGACGCGCTGGCCCAGGATCGGCACGCGCACATTGGTGCTGGCGCCTTTCGCCAGATCGACGCTGAGCGCGGCTTCCTGGCCGACCTGCACATCGCCCTCGGAGGTCAGCGTGGCCTCGTATTTGCCCGCCGCCCCGTCGATGTTCTGCAGGCTGAGCGAGAGCGTGCTCTTATCGCCCGGCGCCAGGAAGCGCGGCACGGAAAGCTCCGCAATCACCGGATCGCGCACCACCAGCCCGGCTTCGGCCCAGCCGACATTCTTCTCGTCATGGGCCACCGCCATCAGGCGCAGGCGGCCGTTATAATCGGGAATGTCGAACGCGACCTTGGCCTTGCCGTCGGCGCCGACCTCGACAAGGCCGGAGAACAAGGCCACCATCTCGATGTTCTTCGGCGCGCCGCGCTGCTCCAGCCCGCCATCGCCGCCTTCGCGGATCTCGCCGCGGCGGCCGGCCTTGCCGTCGATGAGCTGGCCATAGAGATCGCGCAACTCCACCTGCAGCCGTTTTTTGCCGAAGAAATATTCGACCGGGTCCGGCGTCTCGAAATCGGTCAGGGTCAGGATGCCTTCGTCCACCGCGGCGACGGTCAGATAGACCTTCGCACCGGCGGCGTTGGCGATGGTCAGCGGAATCTCGACCTTTTGCCGCGGCGTCACCTTCTCCGGCACCTCCATCGCGACCTGCAAAGTGCGCGGCGCGGAATCGACGCCGAGCCACGCCACGCCGACGGCACGGCCGGGGCCACGCTCCTGCTCCTGGCCCGGACGGAACATGGTGGCCAGCACATAGGCGCCGGCGCCCCAGCTCGGGTCGATGTCGATCTGGATGGTGTGACCGTCGGCCGGAACCGAGACCACGCGCGTGCTCAGCACGCGGTCGGTGGCGATGGCAACCAGCGCCTCGCCGGCAAAGGGCGCCCGCAGCATCACCTGCGCCGTCTCGCCCGCCTGATAGCGGGGCTTGTCGGTCACCACCTGTAAGCGGTCCGGCGATTGGCCGCTGCCCGGCTTCGCCGACCAGCCGGCATGGAAGCGCATGGAACTGGCGACGCCGCTCTCCGGGTCATAGACCTCGAGCCGGTAATTGCCCCACTGCACCTGTTCGCTGATGCGGACCGGGTCCAGCCCGCCGGCATTGGTCGTGCCGGCGCGCGCATCGCCGTCGCGAATTGAAACCTGGTAGTCCCACGACCCGTCGGCGAAGAACCAGTTGTAGTCCCACTCCTCCTTCACCAGGCGATATTGCAATTGGGGCATCAGCACCGGCTTGCCGTCGCCGCCCAGCGCGATGACCTCGAACTCGGCGGCGCTGTTCTCCGCCACTTCCGCGTCGGCGAAGGACGGCTTGATGCCGAGATAGAGCGACTTGTTGCGCACCGGAAGCTGCACGCTCTCGATCACCGGCCGGCCGCCGAATTCATAGACCTCGACGCGCACGGTTGCCTTCAACGGCGCCTGCACATCCGGCAGATCGTCGAGGGCGAGCGGCAGGGTAAAGGCGCCCTGCGCATCGGTCGTGCCGTCGCCGAACGGAATGCGGACCGGATCGACCTCTTCCTCCTCCAATCCGAAGCGGTAGCCCTCGAACGCCGGGAATGGGTCGGCGTCGGGCGCCACCACCACGTCCGACTT
>DASZQC010000460.1:0-17867 GCA_035549815.1 Dongiaceae bacterium | reverse complement strand
AACAGGATGTCGGGCCGCGTCACGATGGCGCGGGCCAGGGCCACGCGCTGCTGCTGCCCGCCGGAAAGCTGGCCGGGCCTGCGCTTTTCCAGGCCGGTCAGGCTGACGATCTCGATCGCCTCCGCCACGCGGCGGTCGCGTTCGGCCTTGGGCACCTTGCGCATCATCAGGCCGAAGCCGACATTGTCGGCGACGCTCATATGCGGAAACAGGGCATAGGACTGGAACACCATGGCGGTGTTACGCTGATGCGGCGGCACCTCGGTCATGCGTTGGTCGCCGAACCAGATGTCGCCGGAATCCGGATTGAGGAAGCCGGCGATCATGCGCAAGGTGGTGGTCTTGCCGCAGCCGGAGGGACCGAGCAGGGTCAGGAATTCGCCGTCGGCGACGTCCAGGCTGACATCATCGACGGCCAGATAGCCCTCGAAGCGCCGCGTCAAACCGGCCAGGCGTAACGTGGTCATCCCGTCCCCTGTTTTGGCCCAGAAGTTTCATGGGCTCGTTCTTTTTGGATTAAGAATTCCAGAATATCACCTTGAATGTTGCGACTCAACACATTTTGTAGAAGATTCCATGTGTTCGTTGCAGTTTTATGATGGAAATACCACATTGCGTTCTATCGCGGATCGGGCGATAGATCGCCCATCCCGCCCAAGGAGCCGACTTTCGCCATGACCAAGACATCGCCGCGTAAAGTGCTGTTCATTGCCGCCGACCAATGGCGCTGGGAGTGCCTGTCGGCGCTCAACCATCCGGTGGTGAAGACGCCGAATCTGGATGCGCTGATCGCCGACGGGGCGGTCTTCACCAGCCACTTCACCCAATGCACGCCCTGCGGCCCGTCGCGCACCAGCCTGCTGACCGGCCTCTACCTGATGAACCATCGCTCCGGCCGCAACGGCACGCCGCTCGACGCGCGCCACACCAACTTGGCGCTGGAAGCGCGCAAGGCCGGCATGGAGCCGACCTTGTTCGGCTATACCGACACCAGCGCCGATCCGCGCGGCCGCGACCTCAATGACCCGGCGCTGAAGACCTACGAAGGCGTCATGCCGGGCTTCAGCGTCGGCCTGCAATTGCCGGAGCATGCGGCCGCCTGGGTCGCCCATCTGAAGCGCAAGGGCTACGACATCCAGGGCCGCGACGATGCATTCAAGCCGCGCCCCGGTTACCAGAAGGCGGCCGATCGCGGCTTCCGCTCCATTCCGACCGTGTTCGCCGCGGAAGATTGCCAGACCGCCTTCATCGCCGATGCGTTCCTGCATTGGGCGTCGGTGCGCACGGAAGAGAACTGGTTCGCACATCTGGTGTTCCTGCGGCCGCATCCGCCGATCATCGCGCCCGAACCTTACAACACGATGTACCATCCGAAGGACGTGCCGGCGCCCAACCGCAAGGCCGATCCTGCCACCGAAGGCCAACAGCATCCGTTCCTGGATTACAAGATCTCGCGCTTCCGCGGCCGCACCGGCTATGACGAGCACAACCCGCACGACCTGGTCGAGATGGATGATCTCGAGCTGCGCCAGATGCGCGCGACCTATTACGCCATGCAGACCCAGGTCGACGACCAGATCGGCCGCATCGTGCAGTTCCTGAAGGACAGCGGCCAGTACGACGACACGCTGATCATCTTTACCTGCGACCATGCGGAGATGCTGGGCGATCACTATGCCTGGGGCAAGGAAGTCTATTTCGACCAGTCCTTCCGCATTCCGCTGATCGTGCGCGACCCGCGCAAGCAGGCGGACGGTTCTCGCGGCAGCAAGTTCGACGCCTTCACCGAGGCGATCGACGTCATGCCGACGATCCTGGACTGGCTGGGCCTGGAAACGCCGCAGCAATGCGACGGCCGCTCGCTGCTGCCCTTCCTGCGTGCGCAGCAGCCGCGCGACTGGCGGCAGGAGGCGCATTTCGAGGCCGACTTCCGCGACATCCCGAACCTGCATCCGGAGCAGAGCCTCGGCATCAACTCGGACGAATGCTGCTATGCGGTGATCCGCGACAAGCAGTACAAATACGTGCATTTCGCCGCCCTGCCGCCGCTGCTGTTCGACATGCAGGCCGACCCGTGGGAGATGAAAAATCTCGCCGACGATCCCAAGATGGCGCCGGTGGTGCTGCGCTATGCGCAGAAGATGCTGTCCTGGCGCCTGAGCCATGCCGAGCGCACGCTGACCCATATCCATCTGAAGGAAGGCGGTCCGGTGATCCGGCCGCGGCAGACCTGGGACGCGCCGAAGGCGGCTGAGTAGCCGCGCAAGGGCCGGATGATCACTGGCCGGGCGAAACGGGTTCCGCCGGCAAGGTGATGCGGAATGTCGATCCGCCGGTCGGATTGCCTTCCGCCCGGATGTCGCCGCGATGCCGCCCGACGATCGAACGGGCAATGTAGAGGCCAAGCCCCATGCCTTGGGGCTTGGTGGTGAAGAACGGCTCGAAGATCCGCCGCATGTCCTCAGGCGGCAGGCCGTGGCCGGAATCCGAAATCGCCACCTCCACTTTGCCCGTTGCGTCGACGCCGGTGCGAGCCGTGAGATGTCGTTCGGCCTCGGGCATGCCCTCCATCGCATCCATCGCGTTCACCAGCAGGTTGATCAGCACCTGCAGCAACTGGGTGCGGTCGGCAAAGACCGGCGGCAGGTTGCGGGCCAGTTCGTTGCGGACCAGGACCTGCCGGTGGCGCGCGTCCGATCCGACATAGAGGAGCGCATCGGAGACCACTTCGCTGACATCCAGGCGCTGCGCGTTCGTGGCCTGTGGACGCAGGAACTCGCGAATGCGGCTGACGATCTCGGCCGCGCGCAGATCGTCGGCGCGGATGTCGGAGATGATCTCCCGCAGCTCCTGCAATGACGGGTTCGGCGCGGCCAGCAGGTTTGCCGCGGCGGCGGCATTGTTCAGGATGGCGTGCAGCGGCTGGCGCACCTCATGGGCGATCGCCGCGCTCAACTCTCCCATCAAGATCAGACGCTGTGCGTGCGAGATCGCGCGGCCGGCCTGCTCCGACTCCTTCCGGTCGGTGACATCGATGGCCGAGCCGATATAGCCGAGCATCTCGCCGCCTGGTCCGTGGCGCAGGGCGGCATTGTGCGAGATCCAGCGATATTCCCCGTCATGCCGGCGCAGGCGGTACTCGATCTCGAACGGCTGCCGTGACGCGGCCGCGGCATGGTAAGCTTGGAGGACGGGCTGGACGTCATCCGGATGCACGTCCTCCAGCCAGCCTTTGCCGGCGACATCCGACTGGGACCGTCCGGTCAAATCCAGCCACCGCTGATTGACGAACTCGCAGCCGGCGTCGCGGTCCGAGATCCACAACAGCACCGGGGCGGTATTCGCCATGCTGCGGAACCGGGCTTCGCTTTCGCGCAGGCGCGCCTCGACCTCCCGGCGCTGCGCAATCACCGCGGCCACGACATAGAGCGGCACCGACCGCAGCAGCAGGAAATTCTGCAGCGCCAGGGTGATGTCGGCCGGCGACAGGTCGGCAAACGGGCCACGGCCGTTGATCGCCCCGTGGACCGCCAGGATCGCGAGGATGGCGGTGGCGCCGGAAGCGCCGCGCATGCCGAAGCGAAAGGCCGCCCAGAACAAGAGCGGCACCGGGACATAGAAGCGCGCGCCGGCGAAGTCGATGGCGCTGGAGCCGGTGTTCGTTGCCAGATACCCCGTGACCAGCAATCCGATCGCGAGAACCATCGCTTCGATCCGGCGCCTGGCGTCGGGAAGCTTCGCCTTCAAGGGGAGCCTGAGGCACCAATGCAGGATCGCCGGCGTGACGATCAGCTGCGCCAGGGCGTTGCCCAGGAACCATTGCTCCCAAGCCATCCAATAGCTGTGACCAAGCGCGCTGCGCGCGGTCGCCCCGCAAAATGCCGCCACCGCGGGAATCAACAGAACCGCGAAGGCGAAGAAGGCGACGAATTCCCGAACGGTCTCCAGGCGGAAGGTGCGTCCGACAAAATGTCGAAGGGCCCAGGCTGCAAAGACGCCCTTGGCGGAATCGATCCAGAAGGTCGTCAACAGGAACCAGAGCGGAATGCCCTCCGCGACATTGGAGAACAGCCGAACCGGCAATGGCAGAAGGACGAAGATCCACCATAATTGCGGCCGGCTGACCAGCAGCGCGCAGAGCAGGACCGAATCGGGGAACCAGAAGGGAGATGCCGCCGCCTGGCTGAAGGCCATGCCCGATCGATAGGCGAAGTAGAACGCGATCTCGAAGATCACGAAGCCCGCGACATCGCGGAGGGACAGATCGAGGCCGCGCCGGATCGCATCAGGCGTCGGGGCTGAGAACGGCCAAGACCAGGGTTTGATCACCCTAGACCTCATGGTGGTGAGCGATCCCTAGCGATTTCGCGGCAGCGGAAACCCTTTGGAAACTCTAAGGTACCGCTTCGAGGCGCGTCGCGTTGGACCAAGGCCCAATAGGCGCGCTTACAGGGGGCGTGATACTCGCAGGGCTTGAGGAATTCCGCCGTGCTCTGCCGCGGCCGATAGGGAGCCGCGATGGATGCGCGGCCCGCGGTGGCGGCCGCCCTTTTTCAGGCATGCGTCGCCGAACGGGCCCGTGCGTGCGTGTATCGGTGCAGCCCGATCTTGATCGCGACCAGCATGGGTGCGGCGATCACAAATAGCAGTGCGACCGCATTGAAGGCCGTGTCGAAGGCAATCACGGACGCCTGACCGATGACCACCCTGTCCAGCAGGCCCATGGCGGTCCGACCGGCGGTCGCCACCTCCATCCCCCTTGCCGCGAGCATGGAGGTCGTCATCGTCAGCCGCTCGCCGACCGCGGGAGCGCCCGCGGTGATATGAGCGCCGAGCACCGTGGTGTTGATGGCGACGCCATGATCGATCAACGTCTGAAGCCCGGCCACGCCCATAAGCCCGCCAAGCTGACGACCGGCATTGAAGAGGCCGATGCCGGAGGGCAGGTTTCGGCCGTTGAGATGGCCGAATGCGGTCAAAGTCAGCGATAGAAACAGGAAACCAAGACCAAGGCCGCGTAGCAGGATTGCGATCATCATGTCGTCCGCGCCGCTTTCGCTGGTCGATCCGGACAGCATCCACATCGCAACCATGATCATCAGGATTCCGAAGGGCACGGTGGCGATCGGAGGAACACGGCCAGCCTGAAACAGGAAGGCGGCGACCAGAAGCGCGCCGACGAAAAACGCGCCACTTGGCAATAGAAGCTGGCCGGCCTCTGTCGGTGTGAATGCGAGGACGGACATGGCAAAGGACGGGATCAGGAACGAACTGCCGAATAATGCGGCACCTGCGACGAAGCTGACGGCAAAGGCGAAGGAAAAATCGTCTGACCGGAACCCTGTGAAATCGAGCAGGCCTCGGTCCTTGGCGATTATTTGTTGGCCGAGAAACGCCAGCAAAGCGGCCGCGCCGATGATCGTCAGCCAGACGATGTGAGGTTCCTCGAACCAATCCCACCGGCTACCCTGGCTGAGGACATAGGTGAAGCAGAAGAGCGCGACGGAGACGAGCGAGAAGCCGATCCAGTCGAACGGCGGCCGCGTGGTCTTGGCGGGCGCGGGCGCATCCGCGATCAGCAAGAGGCCGGACGCCATCAGGGCCACCGGAACGGCGCTGAAGAAGATCCATATCCAGGACTGGCTGTCGATCAACCAGCCATGCAGGGCCGGGGCGAGCGTTGCGGGCGCTACGACCGACCCCATCGCAAACAGCGCCTGAAGGACGGGTTGGCGGGATCGCGGATAGGCGAGGAAAATGATCGCCTGACCGGCGACCAGCAAGGTGGCGCCGGAGAATCCCTGTATGAGGCGAAGCGCTACCAGCAGGTCCAGCCGGGCTGTGACGGCCGCAATGCCGCATGCCGCGCCCATGGCCAGGGTTGCACCGATGATCAGGTTGCGCGGATCGATGCGGCTCATCAGCCACGGAGCGGCCATGAACCCGATCATTTTCAGAGAGGAGTACCCGACGTCGAGCCAGGCGAACTCATCCGGGGTGGCATGGGTGTCGCCGATGATGTCGCTGCGTCCGAGCGACAGGACGGTGCTGGCGATCGCTTCCGTCAAGGTGGCAAGCACAATGCCCAATAGAAGAAGGGTTCCCGCCGCGGGCCGTTCGTGGCTCGGCGCATCGGTGACGGCTGCGGTCATGAGCCGCTCCCCAGATCGACCGCGACACGCGCGGAGAGGCCGGGCACGATGCGGCCGGGCAAGGGATTGCCGATAAACCGGATCTTCACCGGGACGCGCTGCACGACGCGAACGAAGTTCCCTGTCGCATTGTCCGTGGGAAGCATGCTGAAGGCGGACCCGCTGCCGGGCGCGAAGCTGTCGACCACACCCTCGACCCTCTCGTTCGGATAGCCGTCGACGGTGATGCGGACACGCTGGCCGGGCTTGATATGTTCGACCTGGGTTTCCTTGAAATTCGCCACGACCCACACGTCGTTGACCGGGACAATATCGAGTAAGGGCGTGCCCGGCGCGACCAGCCGGCCGAGGCGAACCTGGCGGTTGCCGATAACGCCGTCGACCGGCGCGCGTACCACGGTGTCGTCAAGGTCGATCTGGGCAAGATCGCGGAGGGCTTGCGCGCGCGCCACGGCAGCAATTGCGGCTTCGCGCTCGCTGGCGAGCACGGCAATGCGTTGTTGCTCGGCGTCCAGCGTTGCCGCCGCCGCCGCGGCGCCTGCTTCCGCCTTCGAAAGCGCTGCATCGCGTTCATCGACTTCCTCCTGGCCCACCGCGCTGCTGCGAAGAAGCTTGTGGCCCCGGTCGGATGCGATCTTTGCCAGCTTCAACTGAGCCGCGGCCGCGCGGCATTCCGCTTCGGCCTGCCGGACGATGGCGCCTTGAAGCCGAATCGCCGCGTCGACGTTGGTGAGACGGGCCTGGGCGGCTTCGACGTCGGCCACCGCTTGCGCAAGGTGCGCCCGATAATCCCGATCGTCGATCCGGAACAGGACGTCGCCCGCGCGAACGGCCTCGTTGTCCTCGACCTCCAGTGCCGTAACGTAGCCGGCGACCTTTGCTGCGAGCGACGTCACATCGCCCCGGATATAGGCGTTGTCGGTCGACGTCCGTTCGATCGATTGTGCCCAGGCCCAGCCCGCGGTCGCGACCACCACGGCGGCAAGGCACAGGAGCATGCCGGCCAGTCTTTTCTTGCTGAGCTGCGCCATGATCTCCCTCCTATAGACCGTGCTTCTCGCGCCACTTCGGACCAGGGCCGCGCATGTAGTGACGCTCGGGCCGATACGGGTCGGATAGATGGGCCGCGTGCGCGTGCCAGCGCCGGGCCAGGATCCGGAACAGGTTCGCCGGCATGCCGGCTGCCGCCGCGTCGAGGACGATGCTCTTCATGATCTGCCTCCATCCCAGGTTCGTGGGCAGAGGATGACGCAGACCGGGCCGCAAGACTTTCAGGCGGTCGCGAATTTACTTTGAATTTTCGTCCAAAATCGCCCGCAATCGCTGTAGGATCACGTGGCGATCGAGGCCGCCCCGGCGATCCTTGTCGCGAGAATCCAAATTATATCAGCAGGTTGGAAATCGCAGCTTGGGCGCATGTCGCGCGCCGGGAGTAGTCTTTGCAGTTCGCCTTCGAAGGATACGTGCTGGACCCGGATCGGCGCGAGCTCACCCGGGGTTCCGCGGCGATCGCGATCGGCCCGCAGGTCTTCGATCTGTTGGCGTATCTGCTGCGGAACCGCGCGCACGTGGTCAGCAAAGACGACCTGATCGAAGCCGTCTGGGCCGGGCGGATCGTCTCGGATTCGACCCTGACCAGTCATATCAATGCCGTGCGCAAGGCGATCGGGGATACCGGCGAGGAACAGCATCTTGTGCGCACCATCGCTCGCAAGGGCTATCGCTTCGTGGGAGAGGTGCGGGAACTCGACGGTTTGAAAGGACCGGTTCCGGCGAGGCCGCTGGAATCCTCCTCGCAGCCGGCCATGCAAACCGCTGCACACGCCGCCATGCCGACCTTGGCTCTCCCGGACCGGCCATCCATTGCCGTCTTGCCGTTCCTCAATCTCAGCGGCGACCCCACTCAGGATTACTTTGTCGACGGGGTGGTGGAGGACATCATCTGCGCATTGTCGCGCATGAGCTGGTTGTTCGTCATCGCGCGGAACTCAAGCTTCACCTACAAGGGCCGGGCCGTCGACGTGAAGCAAGTGGGGAGGGAGCTGGGAGTCCGGTACGTGGTCGAAGGCAGCATGCGCAAGGCTGCCGACCGCGTGCGGATCACGGGTCAGCTCGTCGACGCAGGCACGGGGGCGAATCTCTGGTCCGAGCGCTTCGAAGACAAGATCGACAGCATCTTCGAGCTGCAGGATCATATGACGGCCAGCGTCGTCGGTGCGATCGCCCCGCGCCTGGAGCGCGCCGAAATCGAGCGCGCCCGTCATAAGCCGACCGAAAATCTCGACGCCTACGACTATTACCTGCGCGGCATGGCGAGCTTGCATTTCGGGACCAGGCAATCGGTCGATGAGGCGCTGCGCCTGCTCTACAAGGCAATCGAGCTGGATCCGGAATACGCGGCCGCCTATGCCATGGCGGCCTGGTGCCACGTCTGGCGCAAGATCAATGGCTGGATGAGCGACCGGGCGCGCGAGTTCGAAGAGGGAGCGCGATTGACCCGTCGCGCGATAGATCTGGGCATGAACGATGCGGTGGCCCTCACGCGCGCCGGCACCGCCCTTTACCACCTCGCGGGCGACTTCGACGGCGCCGTCGCCGTTCTGGATCGGGCAAAGGTGCTCAATCCAAATCTGGCGGCCGCATGGTTCCTTGGCGGATTCGTGCGAGTCTGGCGCGGCGATCCGGACGGTGCGATTGAGCACTTCACGCAGGCGATGCGCCTCAGCCCGCTGGATCCGGAAATGTATCGCATGCAGGCCGGCATGGCTGGGGCTTATTTGTTCGCCGGACGTTTTGACGATGCTTCGTCATGGGCCGAGAAGGCGCACCGGAATCTGCCGAGCTTCCTGATGGTGGCCGCCTTTATCGCGGCCAGCCACGCGCTCGCCGGACGGGCCGAGGAAGCGCAAAGGGCCATGCAGCATCTACGGCAGCTCGACCCCGCCCTCCGCATCTCGAACCTTACGGATTACCTGCCGATTCGCCGGCCACAGGACCTCGCGATCATCTCCGACGGCCTGCGCAAGGCGGGACTGAAGGACTGACAGACGGCCAGGCAGGTCGGATCGGTCATGCGCTGCTGCCGCGCAAGCGAAAGGCCCGGTCCATGCCCGGGCCCTTTTTCGGTCCGATCTTGCAGATTCAGGCGCTCTGGCGATACCGCTCGCGCGCCGGAGTCAAATCGGCGACATCGAGCAGGCCGAGCCTGGCATCCTCGACGGAGAGGCAGTGTGTCACCGTGTCGTCGTCGTCCGACAAGGGCAGCAGCAGTTCGACCAGCTCGCACACGCGGCCATCCTTGAGCGACGTGTTGACCAGGCCCATCACCGGCCGCCGCTCGGTGCAGACCGTGCGATAGATCTCCGGCCAGTTGGTGTCGAAGTCGCAACTGAAATCGAGCTCGTCGAGATAGCGGTTGGTGAAGTCCATGCCGGCATTCGCGACACAGCGCGTGCCGACCAGCGTGTAGCGCACGCGCCACGGATTTTGCTCGATCTTGGAAAGCAGCACGAAGGGCAGGATGCGCTTCAATTCGATCGGATCGATATCGGCGCGCGAAGGCATCCGGCGATCCCCGCGGACGCGCTGCCAATAAACGTACAGTTCCCTGGCGACCGACGAGGAAAGCTCCTCGACGCTTGCAACTTCCCGCACGCGTGCCAACCCCTGAGGTTTTTGATTGTTCGATGTTTGAAAGTGGCGAGGATGATGCCTGTGGAAGGCGATGCTGACAACCGAAAAGAGTCGGATCCCGCTGTTGAATGCGGAATCATTTTCGCGGGTTGACCGATCGGTCGATTGATACCGGTCGTTATCTGCGTGGTCGCCGAAATTTTTCCACCAAAGCGCGGAGTCGCTGTGGATATCCTGTGGACGAGTTGTGCGGATTCATTGCGCGGCGCACACGGCAAGTCTGCCGCGCCGCGACACGATGGGTGATGGTAAATGGCGGGAGAGGTATCCGGAGGATCTGGAGCGGGCGACGGGGTTCGAACCCGCGACCCTCGGCTTGGGAAGCCGATGCTCTACCGCTGAGCTACACCCGCGCTCCGGCCCTTCTTATAGGCTGGAGCCGGCCCCAGGTTCAAGCGGGGCGGGTTCAAGCGCGCTCAATAGGGCGGCAACTGTGATGTGCCGCGCTTGGCAGTCCGGCCGCTCGCGGCCTAGTCTCCAACCGCTGCGCGACGGGTCGGGCTGATCTGGCCTCGACGATTTGGGAGCACGAGGCCATGGCGGGTGGATATTGGTCGCGACGCAACTTTCTGGCCGCCGGTGTCGGCGTGCCGGCCTGTTTATCGTGGGCGAGGGGCGTGCGAGCCGCCGAGGACTGGGATTCGGTGCTGGCCGCCGCCGCCGGCCAGACGGTCCAGTTCAATGCCTGGGGCGGCGACCAGCGGATCAATGACTACATTGCCTGGGCCGCGGCAGAGGTGGCGTCGCGCCACGATGTGACGGTGCGGCACGTGAAACTGGCCGACACGGCGGAGGCCGTGGCGCGCATCGTCGCGGAAAAGGCAGCGGGCCAGGTAAGCGGCGGCAGCGTCGACCTGATCTGGATCAATGGCGAGAATTTCGCCGCGCTCAAATCGCAGGGACTGCTGTTCGGGCCTTTCACCGAGCGCCTGCCGAACTTCCGTTTCATCGACCCGTACGAGAATCCCACGACCATCGTCGACTTCACCGTGCCGACCGAAGGTCTCGAGGCGCCCTGGGGCATGGCGCAGCTTGTTTTCTTCTATGACACGGCGCGCGTGCCGACACCGCCGCGCGCGATGGCGGAGCTGCGCAGTTGGGCGGACGACAATCGCGGTCGTTTCACCTATCCGGCGCCGCCGGACTTCATGGGCATCACGTTCCTGAAGCAGGCCTTCTACGAAACCACCGCCGATCCGACGGTCGCGCTCAGCCCGGCCAACGAGAAAGCGGAGATGGCGCTGGCGCCGCTGTGGGATTTTCTCGACCGGCTGCATCCTTTGCTGTGGCGCGCCGGCAAGAGCTTTCCCAAGACCAGCGCCGACATGCGGCAATTGATCGCCGACGGCGAGACCGACATCTATTTCGCCTTCAACCCGGGCGATGCCTCGTCGGCGATCGCGCAGGGATTGCTACAGGAAACGGTGCGGCCCTTCGTGCCCAATGCGGGCAGCGTCGGCAACACGCATTTCCTTGCCATTCCCTTCAATGCGGCGGCGAAGGAAGGCGCGCTGGTGCTGGCGGATTTCCTGCTGTCGCCCGAAGCCCAGGCGCGCAAGCAGAATGCGGAGATCTGGGGCGACCCCACCGTGCTGTCGCTGTTCCGCCTGTCGCCGGAGGAGCGCAAGTTGTTCGACGAATTGCCGCGCGGCGTCGCGACCCCGGCGCCGGACGAGCTCGGCCGCCCCCTGCCGGAGCCGCATCCAAGCTGGGTGAAGGTGATGGAGCAGGGCTGGCTGCAGCGCTACGGCGCCTGAGCGGACCGCCGTCCGATGATGAACTCGGACTGGATGCGGATGCGCGTGCGATCCTGGTGGGCGCTGGTGGCGGTCATCGCCGTGCCGTCGCTGGCCGGCCTCGTCTTCGTGCTGCTGCCGGCCTTCGGTTATTTTCCGGTGCTGGGTGGCGATGTCCTCTCGCTGGCGCCGTGGCGCGAACTGGCGCTGCAGCCCGGATTGTTCGCGTCCCTCCTGGCCACGCTGGTCTCCGCCTTCGTCGCGACGCCGATGGCTCTTATGCTTGCCCTGTTCCTGGCGGCGCGCATCGCGCCGGATGGCAGGGTGCGCCGCGGCCTGCCGCGCGGCGCCGCGGCGCTGCTCTCCTGGCTGCTGGCGACGCCGCATGCGGCCTTTGCCATCGGGCTCGCCTTTCTCCTGGCGCCGTCCGGTTGGCTGGTGCGGCTGGCGGCGCTGCTGGTGCCGGTGGAGCGGCCGCCGGATTTCCTGCTGCTGCGCGATCCGCTGGGGCTGAGCCTGGCCATCGGCCTGATTCTCAAGGAAACCCCGTTCCTGTTTTTCGCAGCACTTGCCGCCCTGCGGCAATTGTCGCCGGGGGCGCTGTTGCATCTGGGCGCCAGCCTGGGCTACGCGCCGGGCATCGCCTGGATCAAGCTGGTGGCGCCCCGGCTCTATCGCCTGCTGCGATTGCCGCTTTACGCCGCCTTGGCCTATGGACTGTCGGCGGTCGACATGGCCCTGGTCCTTGGCCCCAGCACGCCGCCGACCCTGGCGGTGCTGGCGCTGGACCTGACGCGCGATCCGGACCTGGCCCGGCGCTTCCCTGCCGCGGCGCTGGCGGTGGCGCATCTGGGGCTGGTGCTGCTGACGCTGGCCGCATGGCGCGGCCTGGAGGTGCTGGTGGCGCATCTGTTGCGGCCGATGCTGGCCGACGGCCGGCGGGAGCCGGCGGCGCTCGGCCATGGCCTGGCCTGGCTGGCGGAAGCGGGCGCCCTGTTGTCGCTGCTGCTCGCCTTGCTCGCCATCGTCGCTCTGCCGGTCTGGTCCGTCGCCATCGCCTGGCGGTTTCCGGATGCCTGGCCGGATTGCTGCAGCCTGTCGTCCTGGTCGCGGGCGCTGGACGGCCTGCTATGGCCATTGCGTGACAGCTTGAGCATTGCCATGGCCGTCGGCGGTGCGGCCCTTATCGCCGCGATCCTTTGGCTGACGCTGGAGCCGCGGCCGGCGCCTGGCCCCGGCCGCCGAGCCATCGGCGCGTTAACGATCGGACGCCTGGTGGTGGCTTTGCCGCTGCTGGTCTCCGACCTCGCTTTGCTGATGGGCATCCAAATCCTGCTGCTCGGCCTCGGCATTCTGGGCGGCTGGCTGCCGGTGGCGCTTACCCATTTCCTGTTCGTCTTTCCCTATGTGTTGCTGGCTTTGGCCGGACCATGGGCCAGGCTCGACCCGCGCTACGAGCGCACGGCGCGCTGCCTCGGCGCTTCGTCCCTGCGCACGCTGCTGCGGGTGCGCCTGCCGCTGCTGCTGCCGGCGATCGCCTTTGCCGCGGCGCTGGGTTTCGCCGTCAGCCTGTCGCTCTATCTGCCCACCGTGCTGACCAGCGGCGGCCGCGTCGCCACCCTGGCCACCGAGGCGATCGCGCTCTCAGCCGGCGGCGACCGGCGCATCACCGGAGTCTACGGCGCCGCCCAGGCCGCGCTGATCTGGCTGGGCTTCCTGCTGGCCTGGCTTGCCGCGCGGCGGCATCGCGGGCCGGTGCTGTCATGACGCATCTGGAACTGCGCCAGGTCACGGTCTGCCGCGACGGCGCGCCGCTGTTCGCGCCGCTCGATCTCACTGTGCGGCCGGGCTGGCCGGTCACCATCATGGGGCCGTCGGGCGCCGGCAAGTCGAGCCTGCTCAGTTGGTTGACCGGCATGCTGCCGGAGGGCTTGGCGGGCCGGGGCGACGTGTTGCTGGACGGGCGCTCAATTGTGAACGAAGCGCCGAATCGCCGCCGCCTGGGCATCCTGTTTCAGGACGACCTGCTGTTTCCGCACATGAGCGTGGGTGAGAATCTGGGTTTTGCCCTGCCGCCGACGATTTCGCGCCGCGATCGTGCCGCGCATATCGCCGCAGCCCTGGAGCGGGTCGAACTGGCGGGTTTCATGGATCGCGATCCGGCGACTCTCTCCGGCGGGCAGCGCGCCCGGGTTGCTCTGTTGCGAATACTGTTATCAGAACCCCACGCAGTATTATTGGACGAGCCGTTTTCGAAGTTGGATTTGTCGCTCAGGGACCGGTTTCGGTCGTTAGTCTTTCAGTCCACCCAGCATTTGCCGGTGATTTTGGTGAGCCATGATCCGGCGGACGCGCCGCAGAAGGGAGATATTGTGGACTTGCGGCAACAGCACAAAGTGCCGTGAATTAGTTAATTGCAATTCTTCTGTTTTTGACAGGAACCAAACGCTTTCCTATAGTTTATCCGGTGTCGGCGCGAAGTCGACGTCACTGGGGATGGCACTCAACCTATAAGCCTGTCATCTTTGGCATTCCGATGATCGTCTCAACCAGACGGCTGATGCGGCGCTGTTCGACATCGGTTGCTGGGCAACAAAGGACAAGCGAGGAGCGAAAATGAAACTTTTAAAGATCCTGGGGGTTGTCGGCGCGCTAGGCGTTCTCGCCGCCTGCACTTCCGACCTGCAACGCATTCGTACGACTGAGCCGAGCGGCGGCACGCCGTTCACTCAGGCGCTGACGAAGGAATATCGTGATCTCGCGGTCTTCGAGGCCGACGAGATGTTCGATTGGCGAGATGCAGGCTACTACGCCCGTCGCGGCCTTGCCGCCGCTGCCGGTGAGGTCGTTCTGCCGGAAGACCCCGTGAACCGCGATCTGCCGGAAGAAACCCTGTCCGAGATCAACGACGTCCGCGTCCGCCTGCTGGCGGCGCTCGACGGCGGCGCTCGCGACAACAAGCCGGATGTCGCCGCCCGCGCGCAGAGCCGTTTCGACTGCTGGCTCGAACAGCAGGAAGAGAATTTCCAGAACGATCACATCTCCGCCTGCCGTGACGAATTGCTCGCGGCCTTGGCCGAGCTCGAAGCTCCGATGCAGCCGGCTCCGGCTCCGGCTCCGGCGGTCTATCTGGTGCTGTTCGACTTCGACAAGTCGAACATCAACGATGCGGCGCAGGCCGTCATCAACCAGGTCATCGCCGACTTCAACGCGAACAAGTCGACCGCGATCTCCGTCACCGGTCACACCGACCGTGCGGGTTCGGATGCCTACAACGAGAAGCTGTCTGAGCGCCGCGCCGACGCGGTCCGCGAAGCGCTGATCGCCGGCGGCATCCCGGCCGATGCGATCACGACCGCCTGGAAGGGCGAGTCGGAGAACGCCGTGCCGACCGAGGATGGTGTTCGCGAGCAGGCCAACCGCCGCGCCGAAATCATCATCCAGTAATCGGCCTGGTTGGTTGAGAATTGGCGGCGCCGGAGCAATCCGGCGCCGCTTCTCTTTGCGGGTTGCGCTAGGCCGCGCAGCCGATAGAATCCCCGCCAGCGGCCGTCCTGCGGCCTGACCCACGAAGCTCTAGATTGTCGCGGCAGCCGGAATGCGCCGCGGCCCATTGGCCGGACATGTATACGGAAACCACACGCTCGATCACCGTCACGGTGACGCCGACATATCTCGATGATCAATCCTCGCCCGAGGAGCAGCATTACGTGTGGAAGTATCATATCCGCATCGAGAATCACGGCGGCGACACGGTGCAGCTCCGCACCCGCTATTGGCGGATCACCGATTCGCTGGGCCGGGTCCAGGAAGTGCGCGGCGCCGGCGTGGTCGGCGAGCAGCCGGTGCTGAAGCCCGGCGATTCCTATGAATACACCAGCGGCACGCCGCTCCCCACGCCGTCCGGCATCATGGTCGGCACCTATCAGATGGAAAGCCAGTCCGGCGAGAAGTTCGACATCAACGTGCCCGCCTTCTCCCTCGACAGTCCCTATCAGCCGGTCAAGCTCAATTGATATCGGTCGGGATTTTCCGGAACTAGCCCCTGAAAATGGCCTAAGGACGATCATCGTGGCGAAATCCAAGAACTCCAAAGGCGCCAACAAGGTCGCCGCCGTGAAACGGCCGAGCCAGGCGGAAGCCGAGGAGGCGGTGCGCACGCTGATCCGCTGGGCCGGCGACGATCCGGCGCGTGAAGGGCTGCGCGGCACGCCAGACCGAGTGGTCCGCGCCTATCGCGAATTCTTCGGCGGCTACGATCTCGACCCGCAATCGATCCTCAAGCGCACCTTCGAGGAAACCGACGGCTATGACGAGATGATCGTGCTGAAGGACATGCGCTTCGAGAGCCATTGCGAGCATCACCTGGCGCCGATCATCGGCCGCGCCCACATCGCCTATCTGCCGAAGCGCCGCGTGGTCGGCATCAGCAAGCTGGCGCGGCTGCTCGATTGCTACGCCAAGCGCCTGCAGATCCAGGAGAAGCTGACGGCGCAGATCGCCAACACGCTGCAGGAGGTGCTGCAGCCGCGCGGCGTCGCCGTGGTGATCGATGCCGCGCACCAATGCATGACGACGCGCGGCGTGCACAAACCCGGCACCTCGATGGTGACCAGCCGCATGCTGGGCGCCTTCCGCACCGATCCCTCCACCCGCCGCGAATTCCTCGCCATCATCGGCTTGCCGCCGGCGACCGTGGCGTCGAGCTCCTGAGCCGTCCGCGCCGATCGCACCCGCAATGTCCTGGCCGGATCACCATTCCATTCTCTATGCCATGGGCACGTTTCTCAGCGGCCTTGCGCTGCTGATGGCGCTGCCGGCATTGGCGGATTTCGTCACCGGTCATCCCAACGCCAGCGCCTTCGTCGCCGGCATGGCGATCACCGGCGGCGCTGGCGGGGCCTTGATCCTCGCCTTTCGCACCAAGCGGAAGCCGGTGATCGGCCGGCGCGAGGGCTTCCTGCTGATCACGCTGAGCTGGATCGTGGCCTGCGCCTTTGCCGCGCTGCCTTTCATGCTGTCGCACGAGGCGTTGGGGTTCGCCGATGCCTTCTTCGAGGCGACGTCCGGCCTGACCACCACCGGCTCCACCATCATGACCGATCTCAATGGCGAATCGCACGGCATCCTGCTGTGGCGGGCGCTGCTGCACTGGGTCGGAGGCATCGGCATTATCGTCATTGCCGTGATGATGCTGCCGTACCTCAGGGTCGGCGGCATGCAATTGTTCCGCGCCGAATCCTCGGACAAGTCGGACAAGATCCGCGCCCGCGCCAGCGAGATCACCTGGGAGATGTTCTCGATCTATGCGGTCCTGACGCTGTTCTGCGCGATCGCCTTCATCCTGGCCGGCATGCCCCTGTTCGACGCGGTGTGCCACGCCATGTCGACCATCGCCACCGGCGGCTTTGCCAATAAGGACGCCTCGATCGGCTACTACCAGAACCCCGCTATTGAATGGGTGGCCACAGGCTTCACCTTGATCGCCGGCATGACCTTCGCGCTGATGGCGCGCGCAGTCTGGCATGGCGACTGGCGCGGCCTTACCCGTGATACGCAGACCCGATGGTATTTCGGCTACATGTTGCTCTGCACGGTGCTGGTGACCTTGTGGCAGGTGATCGTGAACGATCGCTCGTTCGAGCCAGCGCTCCGCTCGTCCGCCTTTGCCGTGGTCAGCCTCGGTACCACCGCCGGTTTCGTGGCCGAGGACTACTCGCTGTGGGGCCCGTTCCCGAATGCGCTGTTCATCGTCCTGTTGTTCGTCGGCGGCTGCACGGGATCGACCACCGGGGCCATCAAGGTGTTCCGCTTCTGTGTCCTCGGCTCCTTCGCCAAGTGGCAGATGCGCTCGCTCATCCATCAGCACCGCGTCCTGCTGCCGACCTATAACGGCGTCCCGGTCTCGGACGATGTGGTGCGGTCCGTCATCGGTTTCATCGTGCTCTACCTGTTCGGCTTTGCCATTCTCGGGACCGGCGTCGCGGCCTTCGATGTCGATATGACAACGGCCTTCTCCGGCGTGGCGCAGGCACTGGGCAATGTCGGTCCCGGCTATGGCACAGTCATAGGCCCCGCCGGCAATTTCTCGACCTTGCCCGACGGCGCCAAGTGGCTGCTGTCCGCGGCCATGCTGCTGGGGCGTCTCGAGCTCCTGACCGTGCTGGTGCTGTTCACACCGACGTTCTGGCGGGGCTGAGATGCAGAAGGCGTATGACATCCTGGAGCGGCTGATCGCCTTTCCCTCGGTCTCGTCGCAGAGCAACCTGGCGCTGATCCAGTGGAT